>NZ_JBEZWL010000018.1:0-91248 GCF_040648015.1 Streptomyces sp. NPDC029216
CGCACCGGCCGCTTCCCCGGCTGCCGGCCCCTCCGACCGGGCACGGCCGCAACCGCCGGTGCCGTCGACGCCCGCCCCGTCCGCCGCGGCCGCGTCCCCGTACCTGCCGCCGCAGCGGACCGGGGAGCCGGATGCCGCCCCGGCGTCCAGCGCGAACCTCCCCGACGTCACCGACGCGCCGGCCACGGCCGGTACGCGGCGGGCCGCTGAACTCGCGCCCCTCCTGGAAGCCCGGCGCTACGGCACGGCGGCGGCGCTCGCCGAGCAGAACGGCGCATCCCGCTGTCGTGTCTCCACCCTGCGGATCTCCGCGTACGCCCACGCGCTGCGATCGGCCAGCGGCGAGTGCGCCTCCCGCGTCCGGGCCGAACTGGCCGAGATGGATCTCGATGAGCTGGTCGGCAGCCGGCCGGACGCCGCCCTCGTCACCGCCGCCCTGCTGCGGACCGTCCTGATCACGGGCGACCCCGAGACCAGCGCCCCGTTGGAGCGGGTGGCGTCGGCCCTGCCGCCGAGCCTCGCTTCCATCGCGGGCGAGGTCGCGCTCCGCGCCCTGCGGTCGACGCTGCTCCACTCGCCGCCGCTCGCCGTGGCCCAGGGCGCCGCCGAACTCGAGAGGACCATGCGGGAGGCCCGCGAGGAGTGCCGGCAGGGCCTTGACCAGATTCCCCGGATCCGGTTCAGCCGCGCGACCGAGATCACCCGTGTCTGGCTCGCCCCCGACGGGCTCGTCGGCCGGCTGCTGCGGAGCGCCGCGGACGACGACAGGGCCGTTCTCGACGAGGTCTCCGAGCGCGTCCGGGAGCTGAGCGTCGACTCCACGCTCCAGGACGAGCTCAACGAGATCGACCGCCGGATGATGAAGTCGAGCAGGAGCCCCCTGGAAGGCCCCGCCCGGCAGAACCTGCTGCGGCTGGTGCGCGAGCGTCTGCGGTGGGTGGAGAAATGGGTCACCGCCGCCCGTGCCCTCAACGCGGGTACGCAGGACTGGAGCGTCGACCAGGTCCAGGAGATGCGCACCAACGTACTCGCGCTCCGGCACAGCGTGCTCTCGGACCTGGCGGAACAGGCCCTCACCGACGATCCGTACGCCGCCACCGCCATGCGCGCGGCCGCCGATTCCCTTCGGCTGACGTTCGAGCTCCTCGCCGGTGACGCCCGGCTCGACCCGACGGAGCCGCCGGCCGAGACCGTGCTCGGCGCCGACCTGTTGAAGATGGCGGGCGTGCGGGTGGACGGGACGACCGGGCACGTCGTCCCGCCCCGCCTCACGTCCGCCGTCATCGCGGCCGCTGCGGGCAGGACGTGGGAGGAAGCGGTCAGCGCTCACGCGGCCGCCGAGCGGTTCGACGTCGCCACCCACCTGATCGAGCTCTCCGAGCGGGGCCATCTGCCCCGTCTCGACGGCGATGACAAGCCGATCGCCGAGTCCGTGCAGGTAGAGGTGGACGAGGCCGCCAGGCGTACGGTCAGCGAGCTCGAGGGCAAGCGGCGGGAGCTGGAGGACGCGCTGCGACGCACCCGGGTCAACGGCGTGTTCAAGGAAGAGGAGGAGCGCGACTTCGAGCACCGGCTCAAGGCCTCCGTCATCACTACGGCGTCCGACCTCTCCTCGGTGCGCCGGCGGCTGGCCGCTCTGTCGGAGGAACTGGAGCGGGCCCACGCGAAGGCGGTGGCCACCCTGCGGACCCGGCTCATGGAGATTCCCGACCTCAGGCCCGAGAACGTCGCCAGGGTCACGCCCGTCCTCGACGACGGCGACCTGCTGACGGCGGAGGAGCTGATCTCCCACCTCTCCAACGGCGAGAGCATCCCCGACACGCGCCAGGCCGACCATCCGCTGGACGCCTTCTTCCCCGCCGTGCCGGACGCACTGCCCCACGGCATCACGGAGGAACTCATCCAGGCGGTGCGGGAGCGCAGGCGTTTCCTCGACCTCGACGCCCTCGACTTCTCCACGATGTCGGAGGAGTTCACGGAGCAGGCGGCCCAGGGCCTGGCCGGCTGGCACGAGATGGCCAGCCGCCGGGGAGGGCGGAGGCTGGAGGGACTGAGCGAGGAGAACCTGCTCATGCCCGCCCTGCGGCTGATCGGCTACCGCAGTCTGCGCAAGCCGCAGCGGGACCGGCAGCGGAGCACCACGCCCGACCACCGGTTCCTCGACCTGGTCGACGTGGGGTACACGGGCAACGCGCTCGTACCGGCCTTCGGTTCGGCCCTGCGCGGCCGGCTCCGGGTGATGCTCGCCTGGGGTCAGCCGAAGCCCGAGGCGCTGATGGCCCGCGTCCAGCAGGACCCGAGCCAGGACAGCCTGCTGGTCGCCTACTTCGGAACCCTCTCGGCGCAGGACCGGACGGCGCTGGCGGTGCTGAGCGTCGGCCGCCGGCCGATGGTCGTGCTCGACGACGCGGCACTGGCCCACATCGCGGCACGCGGCAACCAGCTGCTGGACCGCGCCATGCAGGTGCTCCTGCCCTTCTCGGCGGTGAACCCGTACGTCAGCGAGAAGCGCGGCCGGGTCGCGCAGGAGATGTTCTTCGGCCGGCTGAACGAGCTCGGCTCGGTCCAGGACCCGGCCGGGAACCAGGTCGTCTTCGGCGGCAGGGGGCTGGGCAAGTCCGCCCTGCTGAAGGAGGCGGGCAGGAACTTCACCGCCCAGGCGCCCACCGCGCACGTGAGCCTGGCGCTGAGCCTCGACTCCACGTACAACGGCACCAGCGCGCAGGCCGCCGCCGTCTGGAACATCATCGGGCGTCGGCTGCTGGAGGAGGACGCGCTGATCCTGGCGAAGCGGGTCAGGCCCGACGCGGTCCTGACGGCGGACGCCGTCGTGGCCGGGATCCGGGCATGGCTGAAGCAGGACAGCAGCCGGCGGATGCTCATCATGCTGGACGAGGCGGACGGCTTCTTCGAGTCGGATTCGCCGAGGTTCACCGAGACCCGGCGCCTGCGGGACCTCAGCTCGGAGACGAACGACAGCGTCAAGATCGTGTTCGCCGGACTGCACTCGGTGCAGCGGTACGCGACCCTCGCGGTGAACAACCCGTTCAGCCACCTCTCGCAGCACCCGACGGTCATCGGCCCGCTGCAACCCCAGGACGCGGCCAACCTGCTGCTGAAGCCGCTGGCGGCGCTGGGCTACAGATTCGACGAACCGCCGCTCGTCCACCGGATCCTCGGACACTGCTCCTACCAGCCGTTCCTCCTCCAGATGTTCGCGCACCGGCTCGTGCAGACCATGCACACGGGGCGGGAGAAGGGCCGCGGCCCGCTGTACTCGATCACCCGCGCGGACGTGGAGCGGGTCCAGTCGGACAAGGACCTGCAGCGCAGCATCACGGCGGCCTTCCACGACACCCTGCGGCTCGACTCCCGGTACAACATGATCGCCAACGTCGTGGCGCACCACGCCCACCACCACGGGATCGATGCCAGGATGACCCACGCGGAGCTGCGGGACGAGTGCACGTACTGGTGGGCGGAAGGGTTCCGGGACCTGGACCCCGACCAGTTCCGCGCCTACCTCACCGAGATGGAGGGACTCGGGGTGCTCGCCCCCGATCCCGAGTACCGCGGCTGGCACCTGCGCAGCGCGAACGCCCTGAGCATGATCGGCACGCTGGAGGACGTCGACGCGCAGTTGCAGAACACGTCGAGCCGGGAGGTGACCGAGCGGCTCACGGCGATGGAGACCCGGCACCGGTCCGCCCATTCGCACGCGCACTGCCCGCTCACCGCGGCGCAGATCGCGGACCTCCTGCCGGGCCGGCAGGTCGCGGGCAGCGAACAGGGCCGCCGGAACCTCGCCCGCGTGGTCATCGGTTCACCCGCCACGGGGATCAACCGCGTCGGCTCGGGGCTGCGCGAGGTGGCGGAGGCGACGGGCTGGAAGATGCCCGTCATCAACCGGCGCGCCGACTTCGAGCGTGAGCTCGTCGGCGGCGCGGCGGGCACGAGCCGCCTCGTCCTTGCCGACCTGACCGTGAAGTCCCCCGGCGAACAGACCTGCCTCGACTCGCTGGACATGGCGGCGACCTGGCTCCCCGTGGGCCCGGGCGTCACCCGTTCCGCTGTGGTGGTGGTCGGACTCGAACAGATCCGGCTGTGGGGGGACCTGCTGTCCGACCAGCAGCGACGCGAGTGGGGCATCGTCACCCTCCGGCGCTACACCCGCCACGGACTGCGCACCTGGGCGCTGGACCAGAAGAGCGCCTTCACCTCGGAGTCGGCCCTCACCCGGCTGGGAGCGACCACGGGCGGATGGCCGCTGCTCGTCGACGATCTCGCGGAACAACTGGCCAGGGGCGTCTCCGAGGGCAACGCCCTCCGCTCGCTCCAGGAACGGCTGGACGACGCCGGGGGCGCGCAGGCCTTCCTGGCCCAGGCGGGACTGGTACCGAAGGCGCCCCTGTGGTCAGCGTTCGCGGTGATACTGGAACTCATGACGGAGGAGGGCCTGCCCTTCGAGGACCTTGAGGCCGCGGTGGAGAGCGGACGTTACGATGCGACGGTCACCGCGGCCGACATGGTCCGCACCCTGAGAGCGCTTCAGGTGTTCGACGTGGACGCGGACGGCCTCCACCGCCCCGAACCCGTCCTGCTCTCCTGCTGGACCCGCGTCACCCCTCCCTGACCCGTCGCCGCCACCCCGGACCCCGATCCCGGGCAGCCGGAATCCCGGTGGACCATCGCCTTGGCGAGATGGTCCACCGGGATCGGGTGGCCGGGTGGCCGGGTCAGTCGTCGATCGCCTGGTAGAGGGTGGTCCAGAAGTCGCTCATGGCCCGTGCCGAGTCCGGAGTGGACATCCCGGTCTGGGTGAGGAGGATGCCGACGAGCCCGTTGACCGGGTCGGCGTACGTGGTGGTGCCGGTTCCGCCGTCCCAGCCGAACTGGCCGACGGGCGCGTAGTCACCGCGGTAGGTGCGCACCGCCATCCCGAAGCCCCAGCCGCCGTGCTGCCCCTGGCCGTGTGACAGGTGGACGAGGTCGCGGGCCCGGTGCTCCCGGTCGGCCAGCTGCTCGGCGGGGAGGCGGTTGCCGGTCATGAGCTCGACGGCGGGGCGGGACAGGATCCGCCGATCGCCGTGCCTCCCGTGGTTGAGCAGCATCCGGAAGTAGGCGTGGTAGTCGTCGACGGTGGAGTCGAGTCCGCCGCCGCCCGACTGGAACGCGGGGGGCCGGCTGTGGTGTCCCCCCTCGGCCGCGTCCGCGACGACGAACTCGCCGGTCTGCGGATCGGGGGCGTACAGGGGCGGCAGTCGGTGGATCTTGTCGGCGGGTACGTGGAAGCCGGTGTCCTTCATCCCCAGGGGCTCGAAGACGCGCTCGCGCAGGAACGCCTCGAACGACTGGCCGGTGACCCTGGCCACCAGCACCCCGAGCACGTCGTCGCCCACGTTGTACAGCCATCGCTCTCCGGGCTGGTGCATCAGCGGGAGCGTGCCCAGCCTGCGCATCCACTCGTCCGGCTCCGGCGCCGGCAGCAGCCAGCCGTCCTCCTGGCCGTACACGCCGCGCTCGAAGAACGCGCCCATGATCGGGGAAGTCGGCGCCGTCATGTCCAGCCCGAGCCCGAGCGTGGAGGTGAGCAGGTCCCGCACCGTGATCGGGCGCCGGGCCGGGACGGTGTCATCGAGCGGACCGTCGGCCCGCTTGAGGACCTGGCGGTCGGCGAGCTCGGGCAGCCAGCGGTCCACCGGGTCGTCCAGCCGTATGCGGCACTCGTCCAGCAGGACCATCGCCGCGGCGGACGCCACCGGCTTGGTCGTCGAGGCCATGCGGAAGATGGTGTCCCGGGCCATCGGCGGGCCGCCGTCGTGGCGCATCGTGCCGATCGCTTCGACGTGCGTCTGCCCGCCCCGGCTCACCAGGGCGACGAGTCCGGGTATCTTCCCGGACTCCACGTGCCGTCGCAGCACCTCGCTCAGTCTGCGCAGTCCTGCTTCGGAGAAGCCTTTGCCGCCTCGTCCCACCGTGAATCCCCCTGTTCGATCGTGTAACGCCCGGTCCGGCTTGGTGCTCGCGATGTGCGCCGTCACCGTCAGACCACCCCGTTCGCTTCGGTGGCGGCCTGTTCGATGTCGTCGGTGAGCCGCTTGCGTGCACGGGCGGGGACGTAGCCGCCGTCCGAGTAGTTCTCGGCGAAGGCCTCGACGAACTCCACCGGGTCCTCCCCGACGATCTCGCGGATCGGTGTGCCGTCCGCGACGGCCTGCTCGAACAGGTCCGCAAGGTCCTCGAACATCGACGCGTTGCTGTCGGCGTCGACCGGCACGAAGTGCATCAGGTGCCGCTCGATGGCCTCGACGGCCGCGCGGTGACCGCCGGGCAGCTCCTTGACGCGCGCCTTGTACGACCTCCACCGCTTCTTGGGCCCGATCACCTTCGCGATGATCCCGCTCTTCTCGACGTCGGACATGACTAGCCGCCCTCCCCTTCGCGGAGCTGTTCCAGTCGTTCTGCGAGGAAGCTCCACGTCCCCCAGAACTCTTCGAGGTATGCCCGCCCCTGGGCGTTGAGGGAGTGCACCTTGCGCGGTGGCCCCTTCTCCGAGGCGACCTTCTCCACGTCGACGAGACCACGCTTTTCCATCCTGATGAGCAGCGCGTAGACGGTCCCCTCGGCAATGTCGGAGAAGCCCTGCTCCCTCAGGCGTGCCGTGATCTCGTAGCCGTAGGCGGGCCTGCCGGCCAGGGACGCGAGGATGATGCCCTCCAGCGTGCCCTTGAGCATCTCGGTCAGCAGTTTGGCCATGGAACGCCTCCTCCCCTGAGCTATTAAGCGTCGTTGACTACTGCTACACCGTAACGCTGACTACCGGTACTTAGCAAGACGGATTAGCGGAGAGAAGGAGCGGCCCGGCCCGGCCGAGGGCTCTGACGGCACTCCTTGACGGGTTCCTTCCGCACAGAAGTCGATCTTTTACGCCGCCCTGATGGGCCGGCATCAGAAGGCCGTCAAGGAGCCACCGGATGCTTGCCTCCGCGTCTCCGATGCGCTGGGATTGCGCCATGAACAGCGGTCCGAGCTACGACGATCGGCCACCGAATCCGGTGCGGCCGACGGCGCCCGCTGTCCGCCCGGCCCTCTGACGTCGGCCGCGCGTCCTCCCGCGTACCTGCCGCCGGCCCCCTGAAAGGGCGCCGGCCGAGCTCCGGACGCATCCTCACCTTCACCGCATGACCTGAGCCCACGCCCCCCGCCTCGCGCCGGGGCGCCGGGCACGTCAGCCATGCCTGCTTCCAGGGATCCAGCATGTCCTCATCTCTGTCCGGCCGTACCGTCCTCGTCACCGGAGCCACCTCCGGCATCGGCTACGAGACCGCCCGCCGGCTCGCCGAGCGCGGGGCCACCGTCCTCCTGCACGGCCGGACGGCCGAGGAGGCCCAGGCCGCCACCGACCGGCTCATCGCCACCACCGGTGTCGCCGGGGCCCTTCTGCGGCCGCTGACCGCCGACTTCGTCCGCCTGGAGGAGGTCGAGAGCCTGGCCCACGCCGTCGTACGGGACCACCCGCGCCTCGACGTACTCGTCAACAACGCGGCCATCGCGGCCCCGGAACGCCACACCCTGACCGCCGACGGCAACGAGATCTCCTTCCAGGTCAACTTCCTGGCCCACTACCTCCTCACCAACCTCCTCGAACCCGCCCTCACCAGCGACCCCGGCGGGCGCGTCGTCAACGTCTCCTCCGCCCTCCACCGCTCCGGCGCCATCCAGTGGAACGACCCCCAGCGCGTGCGGCGCTACTCCCGCCTCGCCGCCTACGCCCAGTCCCAGCTCGCGCTGACCGTCTTCGCCTCCGACCCGCGGGTCACCGCCGTCTCCGTCGACCCCGGCGTGTGCGAGACCGGTCTCCTTCCCCTGTACGGGCACCAGGGCGCCCCCGCCGCCGAGGGCGCCCAGCACGTCGTACGGCTCTGCGACCCGGCCACCGAGATCGTCAACGGCGCCTACTACGACCGCTCCGAGCGCGTCGCCCCCGCCCCCGCCGCCACCGAGGACCGCACCGTCAAGCGCCTCAACAAGCTCGCCGACCTCCTCGTCGGCCACACCGCCTGAAGGGACACACCGACATGTCCAAGCGCGCACGCAAGAAGAAGGCCCGCCGCAAGAAGGGCTCCAACCACGGCAGCAAGCCCTCCTGCTAGCCATCGGCCCACCCCGTGGGGCGGCCCTCCGAAGGGCCGCCCCACTTCCCCCGCGAGGAAGTCCCCCTGGACGAGGCCGAACCGCGCCGCACCCCCGGTCCGCAATCGCGAGCACCACCCGGAGACGATCCATGATCGAGATCAGCCCGCAGCACCTTCCTGCCCTCAGCCCTTGGTTTCCCACCGGCGCCCCCGGCCCCGGCGCCCTCGCCGAGCACGTCCTGACCACGGGCACCGGCCGCTGGTGGGCCGACCGCCCCGACCGGCCCCGGGTCCTCGCCGTCACCTGCGCGGACCACGTGCTGCTGCGCGGCGACCCCAGCGCGCTCGCACCGGATGCCCTGGCCCGGTTCGCGGACCGGTACGTCGAGACGCCGACGCGGTTCTGGCCGGCCCTCGGCTCCGCCTTCGAACGGGTCGTCCCCTGGGAACGCATGCTGTACGTCCACCAGGCCGATGCGTCGGTGTCCCTCCCCCGGCCGCCGCGCGGCGTGACGGTGCGGCGGCTGACGCCCGCGGACGGACCGGCACTGGCCGCCCTGCGCTCCGAGAACGCCTGGGTCCACGCCAGTTGGGGCGGACCCGCCGGGCTCGCGGCCTCCGGCCACGCCTGGGGTGCTCTCGCCAAGGGCCGGCTCGTCTCCGTCGCCTGCACCTACTTCCTCGGCAGCGCCTACGAGGACATCGCGGTCGTCACCGTGCCCGACCGCCGGCGCGAACACCTCGCGCCGGCCTGCGTCGCCGGCCTGACGGCCGACATCAAGGCCCGGGGACACACCGCGAGCTGGTGCTGTTCGCGCGACAACCGGCCCAGCCGGCTGCTGGCCTGGACGGCCGGGTTCCGGCTGACCCGCGCATACGTCCACCACGCCACCGGCCGGGCCCTGGCGCAGGCGGTCCGGGCGACCCCGGTTCCCGCATGAGCCGGGTGTCGCCGGCGCATCACTTCGCCAGGTCCAGCCGTGCCTCCTCAAGGTCCAGGGAACGCTGGAGGCTCCGGCGGGTGGTGTCGCTGATGCGGTGTGCTGCGTAGAGCCGCTGGAGTTCGGCCGCCTCGATCCGGATGAGGTCGCGGCGCAGTACGCGGTAGACGTGGTCCGCGGACCCGGCCGGGTCGGCTTCCTCCAGGCGGTCCCGGGCGTGTTCGAGGCGGGCCTGCAGGCCGCGCCGCAGCCGGTCCGCCACGACGTCCGGCACCGCTTCGAGGTCGGACATCTCGTCCAGTCGCCGGATGCCGGCGGCGGCGAGGGCGCACCGGGCGGAGGCCTCCTCGCGTTCGGTGTGGTCCGGTTCGAGGGCGATTCCGGAGCGGCGTACCACGCCCGCCAGCGTGAAGCCCTGGGCGACGAGGGTGACGACCACCACCGATGTGGTCAGTACGAGGACGAGCGGCCGCTGCCCCAGGAGGCTTCCGTCGTCCGCGGCGACCGGGATGGACAGGGCCGCGGCCAACGGAACGACGCCGCGCGTGCCGGCCCACGTCAGCACGGCCGGGACGCGCCAGGACGGGCGTGCGCCCGCGTTCCGATGGACGACGGCCGAGAGCGGCAGGACCCACAGCAGGCGCACGGCGATCAGGGTCACCGCGACCGCCAGGGCGTACAGCGGCCAGGCACCGTCGGTGCTGTTCAGCGCGGCGATCTGGCCGGGCAGGGTGAGCCCGATCAGGCTGAAGACGACGCTCTCCAGCAGGAAGACCACGGTGCCGTTGACGGCGTGCAGCTGGATCCGTATGCGCGCGTTGGTCAACCGGTCGGCCCGGCCTCCGAGCACGACGCCCACCACGACGACGGAGGTGACGCCCGACGCGTGCACCGCCTCCGCCAGCACGTACGCCCCGTACGGGGTCACGAGGGCGATGACGGTCTCCAGTACCGGGTCCTCGGTCCTGCGGCGGATCAGCGCCACCACGCCGGCGACGGCGCCTCCGATGAGGGTGCCGCCCCCGGCGAGCAGTGCGAACTCGGCACCCGCCGCCTGCCAGGACACCCCGGCGGAGGCTGCCGCGACGACGACCGCGACACGGAAGAGCACGAGCGAGGTGGCGTCGTTGAAGAGGCTCTCGGCCTGCACGAGGACCTGGACGCGGGGCGGCAGGGCAAGGCGCCGGCCGAGTGCGGTGACCGCCACCGGATCCGTACTCGCCAGGATCGCCCCCAGGACCAGGGCCATCTGCCAGGTCAGCGGAGTGACCAGCGACGCGACCACGCCCACTGCGGCCGCCGAGGCCAGGACCAGGCCGACGGCGAGGACGCTGGCCGGCTTCCACACCAGCCGCAGCTCGCGCCACGACAGTTCCTCCGCACTGGCGTACAGCAGGGGCGGCAACACCACGAGCCCGATGACTTCGGGACTGACCCGGATCTGCGGAGTGCCGGGCACCAGCGCGACGACGAGGCCGGCGACGACGAGCAGTGAGGGCGCGGGAATTCTCCAGCGCCGGGCACCCGTGGCCACGAGCGTGGCGAGAACCACGAGGAACAAGACCGTACCGACGCTGCGCATGACGCCCCCACCCGAGTCGAACGTGGACCACGTGGTCACACGACGCCGACCAGGCTTCCCGGCACACCACCTTCACCCTATCGACGCAACGGCCGTCAATACACCGTCAAAGTCCCACTCCGGGCCCGTCAGGAGTGCATCAGGGAGGTTTCGTTCCCGGCTTCCCTGCTGTTCGCTGGTGAGGTCGAGGGCGCGCGGAGGAGTCGGGTTCGGGTGAGCACGGAGAACATCGTCGGCATCATCATTGCGGTCGGCTTGATCGGGTACCTGGTCCTGGCGTACCTCTTCCCCGAGAAGTTCTGAGCATGACGGCCATGAACGGGGCAGGGCCGGGGGCAGCGGCTGAGCCGGTCCTGCGGCCCGGGAGGCTCAAGGTCTTCCTGGGCGCGGCGCCCGGCGTCGGCAAGACCTACCGGATGCTCGACGAGGCGCACCGCAGGACGGCCCGTGGCGCGGACGTGGTGGCCGGTTTCGTCGAGTGTCACGGGCGCCGGCACACCGAGGCGAAGCTCCACGGCCTGGAGGCCCTGCCCCCGGCCGAGCACGGCTACCGGGGCCGAAGCTACGCGGAGCTGGACCGCCAGGCGCTGCTGTCCCGGCGCCCGCAGGTGGTGCTGATCGACGAGCTCGCCCACACCAACGTCCCGGGCGGCGGTCGGCACGCGAAGCGCTGGCAGGACGTCGAGGAGGTTCTCGCGGCCGGGATCGACGTCGTCACCACCCTCAACATCCAGCACCTGGAATCGCTCAGCGACGTGGTCGAGAAGATCACCGGGGTGCCCCAACGCGAGACGGTCCCCGACGAGTTCGTACGCCGGGCCGACGAGATCGAGCTGGTCGACCTGCCCCCGGAAGGGCTCCGGCGCCGGATGGCGCACGGGAACGTGTATCCCCCGGAACGGATCGACGCCTCCCTCGCCAACTACTTCCGGCCCGGCAACCTCATCGCCCTGCGCGAACTGGCCCTCCTGTGGCTGGCCGGGCGTGTGGACGAAGCCCTCCACAAGTACCGCACCGAGCACGGCATAGGCGGCGTCTGGGAAACCCGGGAGCGGGTCGTGGTCGCCCTCACCGGCGGCCCCGAGGGCGAGACCCTGATCCGGCGGGCGGCCCGCATCGCCGGGCGGTCAGCCGGCGGCGAGCTGCTCGCCGTGCACGTCGCGCGCAGCGACGGACTCGCGGCGGGGGTCTCGCACGCTGCGCTGGCCGGGCAGCGGGCCCTTGTGGAGGACCTGGGCGGCAGCTACCACTCGGTCGTGGGGGACGAAGTGCCCAACGCGCTGGTGGACTTCGCGACGGCCGAAAACGCCACGCAGCTCGTCCTGGGTACGAGCCGCCGCCGTCGGCTGGAACGTTTCCTCACCGGCCGGGGAATCGGCGAGACCGTCGTGGCGCTGTCCGATGACATCGACGTCCACATGGTCACGCACGAGCGCGCGGGCGGCGGCAGACTGCTGCCCTCGCGGCGACGCACGCTCCCCACTTCCCGGCTCGTCGCCGGACCGGTCGCCGGAGTACTGCTCCCCGTACTGCTCACCCTCGCCCTCGACCGCATGCGCGGCACGCTGGACCTCACCAGCGAGGCCCTGCTCTTCCTGGTGGCCGTGGTGGGCGTGGCCTGCATCGGCGGAGTGGCCTCCGCCCTGGTGGCGGCGCTGACCGCCGCGCTGCTCCTCAACTACTGGTTCATGCCGCCCATCGGCGAGTTCACCATGAGCGACCCGGACAGTCTGCTGGCGCTGGCGGTGTTCGCCATCGTCGCCGCCACCGTCGCCGCCGCGGCGGACAGGTCCCTGCGGCTCTCCCGCCGCGCCGCCCGTGCCACGGCCGAGGCGGAGACGATGTCCTCGCTGGCCGGCAGCATCGTACGCGGCGACCAGACGATTCCGGCGCTGCTGGAACGTACGCGGGAGACCTTCGGGATGGACAGCGTCGAACTGGCCACGGACTCCCCCGGCCCCGGTGCGGGCAGCGGACCCGACCCGACCCTGGTGGTGGCCGCCGGATCCGATGCCCACCTCGTCCTGCGCGGCCGCCGGCTGACCTCCTCCGAGCGGCGCGTCCTGGCGGCCTTCGCCGCGCACGTGGGCGCCGCGGTCGAGCGGACCAGGTTGGCGGAAGCCGCCGCCGAGGTCGAACCCATCAAGGCGGCGGACCGGTTGCGGACCGCCCTGCTCCGGGCCGTCAGCCACGACCTTCGGACCCCCTTGGCCGGAGCGCTGGCCTCCGTGACCTCCCTGCGCAATACCGAGGTGGAGTTCTCCGAGGCGGACCGCGCCGAACTGCTGGCCTCCGCCGAGGTCTCCCTGAACCGGCTGAACGGCCTGGTGGAGAACCTGCTCGACCTCAGCCGCCTGCAGGCCGGCGCACTCACCCTGGAACTGCGGGCCACCACCCTCGAAGAGGTCCTGCCGGCCGCCCTGGACTCGCTGGACCTCCATTCCGCGCCCGGGTCCGCCGTCGACGTACAGGACCTGGAATCGGTACCGGGGCTGCAGGCGGATCCGCCCCTGCTCGAACGGGTGCTGGCCAACCTCGTCGGCAACGCCGTCCGCCACGCTCCTGCGGACCGCCCCGTGCTCGTGACGGCCAGCTCGCTGTCGGGCCGGGTCGAGATCCGGATCGCCGACCGCGGCCCCGGCATCGACCCCGCCGACCGTGAGCGCGCCTTCGAGCCGTTCCAGCGCCTCGGCGACCGCGACAACACCGCCGGCCTCGGCCTCGGCCTCGCCTTGGCCCGGGGCCTCACCGAGGCCATGAACGGCACGCTCACACCGGAGGACACCCCCGGCGGAGGCCTGACCATGGTCCTCTCCCTACCCGCGGCTCCCGACCCGGCCGCGGCGCCTCGAAGATCGACGTCGGGGACCACGCCCTCGTGAGCGACGTCAACGCCGTCTCGGTAGCCGCCTGTACCTACCAGGGCGCGAGCCGCAAGTTCGTCGTCGAGGCCGAGCGGTTCTACCCCCAGCGCGACGACGCCAAGGGGCGCCGCGACTCCCTGACCCGCTTCATCGCGGCATACCTCCCGGCAGCCCTGAAGGCAGCGGGCTGCACTGCCTGACCGCCCGCCACACCACATGACGCGGACCCGCAGAACTCCGACGTAGGACGCAACCCCGTCAAAATCCCGTAGTCATCGCAGCAGCAGCACATCAGGGTCCCGTACCAGGGCCTCAGCCCGGCCTAACGTGATCCTCATGGAACGAGGCTTCACACACGACACCCACTGGGCCGGCGAGCGGCGCTCGGCGATCGGGGTCGCGTTCCTCCTCTTCACCGCCCTGTTCACCATCGACGCGGGCCTCGGCGCGCTCGACGTGACCCGCGGCCTGCTCTGGACCGGCCTGGCCGGGCTGGTCTTCGTGATCCTGGTCCCGTCCCGGGTCTCGGTGCGGCCGGGGCTGCTGAGCAAGCGCGGGGTGCTGGTGGCGGACACGGTGCACACCGACTCCCTCGTCTCGGTCCGGTGGTGCGACGGGGTGGCCCAGCGGATGGTCCTCCGCGACACGGAGGGGAGCCGGGTCGAGATCGACCCGGCCGTCCTGATCCGGAACCCCGCGATGTGGCACCGTCTCGACACGGACGTCCGCACGTCGATCCGCCGTGGCACCCTGCTGAGCGGCGCGGCCGCCCTGTGCGAACTGTCGGAGCGCATCGACCGCGAGACGGCCCACGGGGTGTTCAAGGTTTCCGGTCTGCCCTCGTGACCTCCGGCCGTCCCGGCATGGCCACGGCGGCAGGACGTCATGCCGTGGCGACCGGGGTGGCCATGATCGCGCACGACGCCGAAACCGACCTGCTGCGGAGCGGCCGCGGACCGCTCCGGGGCCTCGCCGGCGCCCAGCCCTAACATGGCCGGCTTCGTGGGGGTGTGCGCTCTCGCGTCGTACACGCCAGGGACACCGGCCCGGAGCGGGTCGCCCGGGATCCGGCCGGCGTCCCCGACCAAGCCGCTCTGTTCGGCCTGTTGGGCCACTTCGGGGTCGACGTCCGCCGGCCCGACCGGAACACCGGTCACTGATTCCCCCCTTGATGCGTTCTGTACGCACGAACAGGTCATCCCCCGTAGCCGTGCCGGCGGGCAGGGAACGGGGCCGGCGGTCGCCGCGGGACGGCGACCTGGGAGAGCCGGAATTCCGGCGGGTCCCCACGGTTCCTCGGCGCTCAGCGGAAACCGGCCATCCGGTGGCCCCCTCATTGTGGGGCGGCCAAATCCATCCGTAGCCTGGCGGCACATCGCGAACCCCTTCCCGTCATGCCCCGCACGACCAGAATGCGTCGTCGGCAGGGCTCACCGTTCCAGGGGATTACCACATGAGCATGTCCAGCGTACGCACGCTGCTTTCGCTCTACCGGATCGTGTACACGTCGAGCATCACGAGCGTCGTCCTCATATCCCTCGCGGGACTGTGGTTCGGGCTCACCACGGGTTACTGGGTGGTGGCAGCCGCCGCGGGAGCCGCCGTCTGCCTCCTTCTCCTTTCCGTACGGCGCCGGGTTCTCGAATTCCGGTCACGCCGGCATCTGCCGGGACCGAAACCATCGTTCCTGCTCGGAAACATGGGCGACCTGCTGGCCCACGGGCACGGCGGCCGGCACCAGGCGCTGCACGACCTCCACCGGGCGTACGGGCCGGTGGTCCGCCTCCACCTGGCGTGGGGCAGCCGCCCCCTCGTCTCGCTGTCGTACGTCTCACCCAACCTCCACCGGAAGGAACTGGACTCGCACCGCGAGGCCGACGGGACCGTCCTCTCCCGGAGCCTGATGGGAGTGGCGGGCGGAGACCTGCACCGGAGCCACCGCCAGGTGCTCTCACCAGCCCTGACCAGCCGCTCGGTCGCGGAGGGCACGCCGGTGCTGAGGAAGGTCTCGCGGCAGTACGTCGACAAGTGGCGGAGCGGCGGCGAGTCGTACGAGGGCCTGCAGTCCGACCTGCGCGACTGGAGCGTGCACGGCCTGAGCGCCTTCCTCTTCGGCGCGGACTGGGAGGAACCGGCCGACGCGCACCGCTACCACCGGGCGCTCGCCGCCATCGAGGAGGAGGTGAGCTTCCGCGCCTTCCACCCGTTCTTCGTCCGGTGGATCTTCCCCAGGCGGCGGCTGCGGGTCAGGGCCGCGTACCGGGAAGTGGCCACGGTCCTCGGCGGGGTGCTGGCGCGGCGCGAAGGGCGCGCGCCCGCCGCCTGCCCGGCGCACCGGGACCGGGGAGACCTGCTCGACCGGGTGGCAGGGGCGCCGTGGTCCGCGAAGGACCGTGTCGAGGAGCTGATGTCCCTCGTCCTCGGCGGCGCCGACCCGATGTCGTACGTGGTGTCGCAGGCGCTCGTCCTGCTCTCCCTGGACCAGGAGGTACAGGAGCGGGCCAGGAAAGCGGCCCACGAGGCCGCCGGACCAGGGGCCGGCCCGGACGAAGCCCTCGGCCCCGATCCGTACATCAGGGACATCGTGTACGAGACGCTGCGCCTGTTCCCGCCCGTCCCGTTCAGCGCGAAATTCACGGACCGACAGCCCGTCGAGGAAAGCGGCATGAGCATTCCGGCGGGCACGGTCATCATGTGGATGAAGAACGAGGTCGGCAGGAATCCGAACAATTTCCGCGAGGCGGACCGCTTCGATCCCGACCGTTTCTCCGGGGACGGGAAGGAAAACGAGACCATCTCGAACTTCCTGCCCTTCGGCGCCGGCCCGCGGCATTGCGTGGGCAACCGGCTCGCCGAGCAGCAGTGCGCCGTCCTGCTCACCGAGATCCTGAAGAATTTCCGCATCGTTCCCGTCACGGACGTCGCCGTGGAATTCCACTCGACCATTTCCGTGGTTCCGTCGGCCGTGCCGGTCAGGCTCGTCACCCGATGACCGGTCACACGAACAAAGGAGCACACATGTCCGGACCCGGCGGCGCGACCGCGCCGATCGCGCTGCGGCGCGGGGAAGGTGAAGCGCTGTGGTTCCTCGACTTCCTGGCGGCGGTCAAGGGCTCGGCCGCGGAGCTGAACGGAGCGTCGACGGTCGTGGAGTTCCTCGGCCGGCGCGGCTCCGGATCGCCGCTGCACGTGCACCGCAAGGAGGACGAGTGGTGGTACGTCCTCGACGGTGAGATGACCTTCTGGGTCGCCGGCCAGGCGTACCACGCAGCCCCCGGATCCTTCGTCTACGGCCCCCAGGACCAGCCGCACACCTTCCAGGTCACCTCCCCCGAGGCGCGGTTCCTGCACGTGACCGAGCCCGGCGGATTCGACGGCTTCCTGCGGTCGCTGGCGCGGCCCGCGCCCTCCCTGGAGCTGCCGCCGCACGACGTCGCCCTCCCCGCTCTGGAGCACGTACGAGCCATCGCCGCCGAGTTCGGCATCGAGGTCCTCGGACCCCCCGGCATCCCGGCCGCCGGATTCGCCATCGGCGACCCCGGCCTCCCGAAGGAGACCCCGTGACCGCCACGACCACACCGTCACCGCTGGCGGACGCCGCCATCGTGCCCGACCCCTACCCCGTCTACGCGGAACTGCAGCTGCACGAACCGGTGCACTGGTGCGAAGGCCTCGGCGCCTGGGCGGTGCTGAGGTACGCGGACTGCGCCGCCGCGCTCAAGGACCCCCGGCTCAAGGCCGAGCGCATGGCGGAGGTGCTGGAGACGAAGTTCCCCGGACAGCAGCTGCCGCCGGAGAACATCTACCACCGCTTCACGAAGAACACGATGATGTACACGGACGCTCCGCGCCACGACGCCCTGCGCAGGTCCACGCACGCGGGCTTCACGCGGGCCGCGCACGAGCACTACAGCCGGGTCATCGAGCGCGTCGCCGCCGACCTCGTCGCCTCGGTCCCCCAAGGCACGAAGGAGATCGACGCCGTTTCCTCGCTGGCCGCCCGGATGCCGGTCCGGTCGGCCGTACAGGCCTTCGGGGTGCCGGAGGAGGACCTGGACTTCGTCATGCCGTGCGTGGACACGCTCATGACGTACTGGTCGGGTCCGCAGGACCAGCCGGTGGAACTCGGCCGTCTCCTCGCCCTCCTGACGGACCTTCACGTCTACGCGTCGGAACTGGTCGCGGGAGAGCGGGGCAAAGTCCTCCCGGAGACCGTCATCGCGCGCCTCGCGTCCGCACAGGACGGCCTCACCGAGACCACACCGGCGCAGACCGTCCACCAACTCGTGCTGTTGCTCATCGCGTTGTTCGCGCCCACCACCCCGGGGTCCGCCAGCAGCGGCATGCTCGCCTTCGCCACCAACCCGCACCAGATCGAGCGCTTCCTGGCGGCCCCGACCTGCGTCGACAACACGGCCGACGAGGTCGTCCGCTACAACGCGTCGAACCAGTTCACCTGGCGGGTCGCGACGACGGACCTCGACGTGGCCGGCGTACGGATCGGCAAGGGGCAGGCCGTCGCGCTCTTCCTGGGGGCGGCGAACCGGGACCCGGACGTGTTCGAGCGCCCCGGCGTCTTCGACCTGGACCGGCCCAACAGCGGCAGGCACCTGTCGTACGGCCTCGGCATCCACTCCTGTCTGGGCCGGCAGATCGCCAACCTCCAGATCAAGTGGTTCTTCACCGCCCTGCTGACCCGCTTCCCGGGCATCCGGCCGGCGGGCCGGCCCGTCTGGAACACGAATCTCGAATTCCGCTCCCTGCGCTCGCTTCCGCTCCGCCTGAGCTGACGCCCCGCGCCGGCCGGCACGGCCCCCCGCGATCGGCCCCTCCCCCGGCCCCGCGCACACGCCACCTGCGAGGAACCCGTGACCTCCTTTGCCACCCAGTCCCCGACGCCTTCCCCCCGCACCACGTCCGCCGCAGGACCGTACGACGGTGCCGTCGCGGACCGGGACGAGGCGGAGGAGTTCCTGCGCCAGTACCACGCCGAGTGCCCCGCCCAGCCCGTCCCGCTGGACCGGCGGCTCCCGCAGGTACGCGCCGCCATCGACGGCGCGGGCACCTACCGCCACACCCCGGGCGAACTCGCCTTCGGTGCCCGCGTCGCGTGGCGCAACTCCCGCCGCTGCATCGGCCGCCTGTACTGGAACAGCCTGCGCGTCCTGGACCGCCGCGACGCCCGGAGCCCCGAGGAGATCCACCGCCACCTGTGCACCCACCTGCGCGAGGCCACCCATCACGGCCGCATCCGCCCCGTCATCTCGGTCTTCGCCCCCGACACCCCCGCCGGGCCCGGCCCGAGGCTCCGGAACGAGCAGCTCATCCGGTACGCGGGCCATACCCGCGCCGACGGCACGGTGCTGGGTGACCCCCGCAACACCGGCCTCACCGAGGCGGCACGCCGCCTCGGCTGGCAGGGCACCGGGGAACCCGAGGGCCCGTTCGACGTCCTGCCCCTGCTCATCGAGACCGCCGGCGACAAGCCCCAGCTCTTCGACCTGCCGCGGGACCTCGTCCTGGAAGTGCCCATCGTCCACCCCGAGTGCCCCGCGATCACCGCACTGGGCCTGCGCTGGCACGCCGTACCGGCCGTCTCCGCCATGCGCCTGCGGATCGGCGGCGTCGACTACCCCCTCGCACCGTTCAACGGCTGGTACATGGGGACCGAGATCGGCGCCCGCAACCTCGTCGACAAGGACCGCTACGACCTCCTGCCCGCCGTGGCCGACTGCCTCGGCCTGGACACCGGCAGCGAGCGCACCCTGTGGCGCGACCGCGCGCTGGTCGAGCTCAACCTCGCCGTCCTGCACTCCTTCCACACCGCGGGCGTCCGGATCAGCGACCACCACACCGAGTCCCGCCGCTTCCTCACCCACCTCGCCCGGGAGGCACGCCAAGGCCGCAGCGTGCCGGCGGACTGGAGCTGGATCGTCCCCCCGCTGTCCGGTGGCATCACGCCCGTCTTCCACCGCACCTACGAGGACACCGACCAGCGCCCCAATTTCTACCCCGCCGACGCAGAGCGCCGCCCACCCCCGGCCGGATGCCCGATGGGCTAGAGCTCTTCAGGATGCAGACCGGGCGCCCCGGCGCGACGCTGGATGCAGGGGGCTGTCCTGTTGCGCCCGGCCGCATCCGACGCGGTGCCGGCCCGCGCTCCCTTTCCGAACGCGGCAGCACCGCTCCCGGCCGGCGGCGGCAGTGTTCCGGTTCCGCCTTCGTGGCCCCGCGAGGAGCCCTCCGGCGGATCCAGGCCGTGATGGGAGGCCGTTCATGTTGTTCACGGACCGAACCGCCGCCGGCAGACTGCTGGCCCATGACATCGCCCTGCTCGCCCTGGCCCAGCCCGTGGTACTCGGACTCCCCCGGGGCGGGGTTCCCGTGGCCGCGGAGGTGGCGCGCGTCCTGGGGGCGCCGCTGGACGTGATCGTGGTCCGCAAACTCGGGGTGCCCTTCCAGCCCGAGGTGGCCTTCGGCGCCGTCGGGGAGGACGGCGTACGGCTGATCAGCCGGCCGACGGTGCGGGCGGCCCGCCTCGGGGAGCGGGACTGCGCACGGGTCGAGGAGGCGGAGCGGGCGGAACTGCGGCGGCGGCTGGCCCTGTACCGCAGGGGCCGGGAGCGGACCGCGCTGACCGGACGCGCCGTGGTGATCGTCGACGACGGGATCGCCACCGGATCGACCGCGTCGGTGGCCTGCGAGGTGGCGCGCCGGCAGGGGGCCGCGCAGGTGGTCCTGGCCGTTCCCGTGGCCTCGCCGCAGGCACTGGAGCGGCTTCGCCACGAGGCCGACACCGTGGTGTGCCTCTCGGCTCCCCCGCGCTTCTCCTCCGTGGGCCAGTGGTACGAGGACTTCGCACAGGTCGGCGACGAGGAGGTCTCGGCGCTGCTGGCCGCTGCGGCACGGGCCGGCCCGCATGCGGCGGAACCGCAACGGGGCGGGCGGCCCGGCCCGGCGGAGACGGAGGACGTGTCGGTGGACGCCGGTGGAACCGCACTGCCCGGGATCTTGACCATCCCCGGGGACGCGGCGGGAATCGTCGTCTTCGCGCACGGCAGCGGCAGCAGCCGCCTGAGCCCGCGCAACCTCCGGGTGGCCGAGGTGCTCAATGACGCGGGCCTCGCCAC
Source organism: Streptomyces sp. NPDC029216 (assembly GCF_040648015.1). Taxonomy (NCBI): domain Bacteria; kingdom Bacillati; phylum Actinomycetota; class Actinomycetes; order Kitasatosporales; family Streptomycetaceae; genus Streptomyces; species Streptomyces sp. NPDC029216. Next base: position 20,653 of record NZ_JBEZWL010000018.1, read on the forward strand.
GCTGCTCTTCGACCTCCTCACCCCCGCCGAGGCGCAAGACCGCAGCAACGTCTTCGACGTGCCCCTCCTCGCCCTCCGCCTGACGCAGGCCACGCGCTGGCTCCGGCCGAGGCTCCCCCTCCACGTGGGCTACTTCGGTGCGAGCACGGGCGCCGCGGCCGCACTCGTGGCAGCGGCCGAACCGCGGTCGGAGATCGCGGCCATCGTCTCCCGGGGCGGCCGCCCGGACCTGGCGATGACCCGGCTCGGGGCGGTGCGCGCACCCACCCTGCTGATCGTCGGCGGAGCGGACGCCCAGGTCATGGAGCTGAACCGCCGGGCCGCCGCACACCTCCACTGCGAGCACCAGATCGCCGTCGTCGCCGGCGCCACACACCTCTTCGAGGAACCCGGAGCACTCGACTCCGTGGCGGACGTGGCGCTGAGCTGGTTCAACCGTCACCTCGCACCCCTGCGCGCCGCCACACGGGGGCCGGCCGACCGAGGTGGAACGTGACGACCGCCTGTGCGGACCCCTCTCCTCCGATCCCAGGGGCCGATCGGACCTCCGCCCGGGCTCCTCGGCCCCCGGGAGGGCGCAGGCGGCAGTGCTCGAATGAGTGAGTCGACCTTGACCGCAGGGACAGACAGCGGCGACTGGCCAGCGGGTCAAGCGGCTTCTGGTCGTCGACGACGCCATCCGCCACGAGATCACCGCGGACGTCCTCGACCGGACGCTCCACCCCCGACCGGCCGGCTCGCGCCGCACGTCCATCCGCCCGTACGTTCATCCGGCGGTCCGTGCCCGCGTCTCGTCCGTCCTTCCGGAGGCCTCGGGGGCGACCGGCCACGGGGCGAAGGGGGTCGAACCGCCGGCGCGGACGGCGTCCACCGCGTTCTGGTGAACGGAGCGGCCGGCTTCCGCAGACGCGCAGGGCACGGGGCTTCCGGCGAGGGCGTGCCACTCGGCCGCGCCCACGTACTGGACGGCGACGTGTGCCCGCGTCGGCTCCCACGTGGTGCGCACCGTGAGTTCCCCGGAGAGGGTTCCGGCCTTGTCGGTGAGCACCCCGCCGGGTCCCGTGAAGACCCCCGTGGTGGTCCAGGTCGTGGTTGCCATGTCAGATCACCTCGGCGACAGGAGTGCTGGTCGGTATCTGCTTGCCATGGTGCCCGGGACTGGGCGTATCGCCCAGGGCCATCCGGTCCCAGGCGCAGGTCCGCCCGGCCCTCCCCCGGTCTGCTGCCCGGGCCTACGGTGAGCATCAGTGATCCGGCCGAAGGAGCAGGGCCATGAACCTGTCCGCATCCATGTCCGCGCCCGCGGTGTCCGTCACCGCCACGACGACCATCGCGGAGGCGGCCCGGCAGATGGACGTGCACGGCGTCGGCTGCCTGGTCGTGACGGAGGGCGGCGCCCTGTGCGGCGTCGTCACGGATCGTGATGTCGCGGTCCGAGCAGTCGCCTCGGGGCTCGACCACGACGATCCCGTTCGTACGATCATGACCACGCCGGCCGTCACGGTCGACGTGGGCGACGACATCCACGGCGCGTACCGGACGTTCGGCAAGAGCGGGGTCCGACGCCTTCCCGTCGTCGACGGACAGCGCGCCGTGGGCATGCTGACGGTGGACGACCTGCTGATGGACGTCTTCCGGAGGGTCGCAGACCTGCTCGGCCCCATCGCCTGGAGCGTCCTGGAGAGGCCTCCCGGCCCCATGGACGAGATCGGTCCGCGCGCACAAGGGGGCGGGAAGAGTCCGCCCGCTTCTGGCGGATCCTGATCGTGCGGTGCACCGCCGGGGAGGGGTACCCACGGTGACGGCGACGGCCCGGCCGAAGCCGGTCCATCGCCCGTTCGCCTGTCCTCGGACGGCGCGACCGCCGCCTCCGTGCCTACTCTGGCCGCGCGACCCACCACGGCAAGCGGGACGCCGTGGTCACGCAGCCGCGGCGGCAGCGCTGAGACCCATCGAGCCAGGAGCGTCACCGCCATGAACGCACCCCGTTCGCTGCGCCGCCGTGCGGCGCTGACCGCCACAGTCGCGGCAGCAGCGCTGGCACTGACCGCCTGCGGAGACGACGGCGGCAGCGGTGGTACGTCGACGTCTCCCGGCACGGCCGCGGCCGCGGCGGCGACCACCACGCCCGAAGCAGCCACGGGCCGGCACAACCGGGCCGACGTGACCTTCGCGCAGGGCATGATCCCCCACCACCGCCAGGCGGTGGCCATGTCCGCCATGGCCGCGAGCCACGGCGCCTCCACCGAGGTCAAGACACTGGCCGAGAACATCAAGAAGGCGCAGGACCCGGAAATCGAGACCATGTCCGGCTGGCTGAGGTCCTGGGGCGAAAAGGTCCCCGAAGGAATGACCACGGACAACGGCATGGGCCACGGCACGGACGGCACGCCCATGCCCGGGATGATGGGCGATCAGCGGCTGGACGAGCTCGACAGGAAGTCCGGCAAAGCCTTCGACACCATGTTCCTGACCATGATGATCGAACACCACAAGGGCGCGATCACCATGGCGGAGACGGAGAAGAAGGACGGGGCCTACGACCCGGCCAAGCAGCTCGCCGACCAGATCATCACCACCCAGACGGCCGAGATCACGAAGATGGAGCAGATGCTCGGCAAGAGCTGAGCCACTCTGCGGAACAGCGCCGGGACGGCGGCTCCGATGCCGGCGGCGATGATCGCCGCCGAAATCGGGCCCTCCACCTTTTCGCTGTGCGGGAAGCAGGAAGGCGGCACCAAGGACCGTGCCGTGGACGAGTGTCCACCATTCGCGCCCCGTGAAGCTCATACCCCTCACCTTCGGGCCACCCTGCGCAACCCCGCCACGTGATCGACGGAGGGCTACCTACTGACCACAGAAATGAACCAGGGTGACGCTATCTCCGAACGTCGGCACTGCCGTGCGGACGCGCCGCGATTAACGTGGGAGTGAGGCCCCCACTGCGGACGGGCCGGCTCCCGGAGGGAGACGCAGGTGCCAGCTCAGTCACTCGACGAGGAAACCGTGGCGGCCCTCGTCGCCGATGCCGTCGCCGGACCCTCCATGCACAATGCACAGCCGTGGAAGTTCCGCTTCTATTGCGCCCGCCGCACGTTCCATGTCCGAGCGGACCTTGATCGGGCCATGCCCCATTCCGACCCCACGGGCCGCTCCCTCCACATCGGGTGTGGAGCGGCCTTGTTCAACCTGCGCGTCGCCGCCGCTCATGCCGGTTGGGAGCCGGCCACCCGGCTGCTGCCCGACCCGGCGGACCCCCAGCTGCTCGCGACAGTGACTCTGGCCGAACCGGTGCATCCGGAGACCGACCTCGCCGAGCTGTATCCCGCGATCCACCGTCGCCACACCAGCCGCAGCCCCTTCTCGGACGAGGAGGTGCCCACGGCCGTCCAGGACGGCCTGCGCGGGGCCGCCATCATGGAAGGAGCCCGGCTGACCTTCCCGGACCTGTGGCATGTGGAGTCGGTCCTGGACCTCGTCCACGACGCCGAGGGCCGCGACGTCCTCGACGACGTGCAGACAGGCGTCGACGAAGACGTCGTCCGCTGGACCCGCCTGGACACGGAAACCCCCGACGCCGCGGCCGACGGAATCCCGGCGTACGCCTTCGGCCCCCGCAAGCGGGACGGCACGGCTCCGGTCCGCGACTTCGCCGGCAGACGCCCCGTGCCACACCGGGAAGCCGCGACGTTCGAGAAGGTCCCCCACCTCGCACTGCTGGGCACGGCCGGCGACGCGCCGCAGGACTGGCTCACCGCCGGGCAGGCCATGCAGCGCGTCCTGCTCCAGGCGACCCTGGACGGGCTGGCGACCTCCCTCACATCTCACGCCCTGGAGTGGCCCGAGCTGCGATGGGCCGTACGCGACCCGCAGTCCGCGACGGGGTTCGTGCACATGGTGCTGCGGCTCGGATACGGCGAGCCCGGCCCGGCGACACCCCGACGCCCCGTTGACGAGGTCCTGGAGATCAATCCCTAGGGAGGGGAGAAGGCGGTGCGCGCCTGGCGCTGTCCGGCCCATGAGCACGTGGTCCACCCCCTGCTGCCGGACCCCACGAAGTGCTCCTGGCCATGGCCTCAACTGGCGTTCTGCCATCGGCGATAGGCGGCAACGGCTGTGGGAAGGGTCGGGTAGATCCGGTCCGGCCCCACTGCTGCCGTGAGCCCGTACGTGTCGAGGGGCTTGCGGAGGTCCTGCTTGACGCGGGCCAGCGCGAAGACGATGTTTCGCTGGACGAGTTCGGCACGCAGGGCTTCCACGGCGTCCAGAGCGGTGATGTCCACCTCGACGTTGGCCTCCGTGTTCAGGAGGAACCAGGACACGGGCTCGGGTTGGGCGTCTACGGCGGCCAGGGCGCGGCGGTGGAAGTCCTCGGCATTGGCGAAGAACAGCGGGGAGTCGTAGCGGTAGATGAGGAGGCCGGGGATGGTGTGGGCCGTGGGGTAGTCGTCGATGTTGTGCATGCCGGCCAGGCCGGGGACGATGCCCTCGACGGCGTCGTGGGGCCGGGCCACCCTGGCGAGGAGTTCGATGACGGAGAGGGCCACCGCGACCAGGACGCCGTACAGGATGCCGAGCACCAGAACACCGAGGGTGCAGCCGATGGCCAGGAGGAGTTCGCGGCGGCGGAAGGCCGCGAGGCGGCGGAACTGCCCCACCTCGACCAGGCGGACGGCGGCGTATACGACGATCGCACCAAGGGCGGCGGCGGGCGTGTGCGCCAGCAGAGGCCCGAGGAAGAGCAGGACGGCCGCCACGCAGGCGGCGCCGACGAGGGAGTACACCTGGGTACGTGCACCACCGGAGTCGGCGAGGGCGGTGCGGCTGGCGCTGCTGCTCACGGGGAAGCCGTGGAGGAAGCCCGCTCCGACGTTGGCAGCGCCGAGGGCCAGCAACTCGCGGTTGGCGTCCAGGGGGTGCGGGTCGTCGTGCCGCGCGAAGGCGCGGGCGGTCAGGACGACGTCGGTGTAGCCGACCAGGAGGACACCGAGAGCGGGCAGCACCAGTCCGGTCAGGTCGGCCGGGCGGGGTGGCGCGAAGCCCGGCAGGCCGGTCGGAACGACGCCGATGGTGTCGATGCCCTGGTCTGTGTCGAGCGCCAAGGCTGCCACCGCCGCTGTGGCGAGGACGAGGACGACGAGCGGCCCGGGCAGCGGACGCCACAGCCTGGGAAGGGTGAAGAGAAGCACCAGGCATGCGGCGCCCAAGCAGGCCGTGGGCCAGTGCATCTCGTCGATCCGGCGGAAGAAGGAGAGCAGCCGGGAGATGAACCCCGACCCGGCTCCCTCCGTCCCGGTGAGGCGGGGCAGCTGGTCCACGATCATGATGAAGGCGACGCCGGCCAGGTAGCCGACGAGCACGGGCCGGGACAGGAGGTCGGCGAGGAAGCCGAGGCGGACGGCCCACGCCACCACGCACAGCAGTCCGACGATGAGCGCCAGAGCCGCGGCCAGGGCCGCATAACGGGCAGGGTCGCCGGCCGCGAGCGGGCCCACGGCCACGGCGGTCATGAGAGCCGTGGTCGACTCCGGGCCGACGGACAGCAGGCGGGAGGAACCGGTGAGCGCGTAGAGGAGCATTGACGGGAGGACGGCCCACAGGCCGGTGACCGGGGGCAGGCCGGCCACGCCCGCGTAGGCCATGACCTGAGGGACGAGGTAGGCCGCGACCGTGATCCCGGCCGGCAGGTCACCGCGCAGCCACGTGCTGCGGTACCCCCGGAAGGACGGCGGAATCGCAGCAGCCCGTCCGTGCTTCGGCATGGCGTCTCCGGGGCTCACTGAGGGCGGGCGGCGGGTCGCGTTCCGCACCATCGTGCCGCGTGACGGAACACGAAGGCGTGAAGCGCGCGGGTCTACGGCCAGGGGCTCGCCCGGCCGCAGCCGGAAGCCGGTGACGAGGTCGGGCCTGATCCGAGCTCTGGACGGCTCTTCATCGCGGACACCTTGGTCGAGCAGGGGCGAGGCACGCAATGACCGTCCCCCGCTGTCGGCATCTGAAAGGGGCGTGGACCCTGGAGCATCGTTCCAGTACTTGCTCGGCCGTCCGCTGCAAGGATCCTCGGCCTGGCCGTCCTGTGGAGGGGCCGGTCGGTCCCTGGAGGGGGCCACAGGGCCCCTGGCCGCAGTGGACCGGGCGGCGAAGAGTGGAGGCGGACTCGAACCTGGAGGCCTTCCATGAGCACGCCCTCCCCCGCGCACGCCCGCGAGGTCGACTTCCCTGAGGGGACCCGCCTCTTCCGCGAGGGCGGGCACGCCGACCGGTTCTGGATCGTCCGGTCCGGCACCGTCTCGCTGGACGCCCACGTGCCCGGCCTACGCGCGGCCGTCATCGAGCACGTCCGGCTGCTGATGGACGCCGGCCCCCGCTTCGGCGCGGCCCTCGGGCACTGGGCCGGGCAGGTCCTCGCCCACCGGCTCCAGGCCGCTCGGATCCGCCTGCTCGACCTGTACGCGCCGTACGGAAGCGGCACCTACCTCTGACCTCCCACGCCCAAGGAGCCCGCCATGCCCGCATCCCGCTACACCGTCAGTGACGTCATGACGCACACCGCCGTCGCCATCGGCCGTGAGGCGTCCTACAAGGAGATCGTCGAGCTGATGCACCAGTGGAAGGTCAGCGCGGTGCCGGTCCTGGAGGGCGAGGGCCGCGTCGTCGGCGTCGTCTCCGAGGCCGACCTGCTGCCGAAGGAGGAGTTCCGGCGTACCGAGCCGTTGCTTCCCGACCAGCTGGAGGAGGCGTCCAAAGCAGGCGGGGTGCTCGCCGAGGAACTCATGTCGAGCCCCGCCATCACCGTCCACCACGACGCGCCGGTCGCGGAAGCCGCGCGCATCATGGCCCGCAAGCACGTCAAGCGCCTGCCCGTGGTGAACGAGGTCGGCATGCTCGAGGGCGTGGTCAGCCGCAGCGATCTCCTGAAGGTGTTCCTGCGGCCCGACGAGGAGCTTGAAGAGGAGATCCGCCTGGCGGTGCTCGCCGAGCTGACCCCTGGTGTGACCTTTGACTTCGCCGTCCAGGATGGTGTGGTCACGCTGTGCGGGCCGGTACGGGACCGTGCGCTGATACCCCTGCTCGCGCGGGCGATCCGCGCGGTCGAGGGGGTGGTGGACGTCCGCATGGAGCCGGACAGCGCCGTCCGCGCCCCCGCGTAACCAGAGCGCTGCATCCGTACCCGGCTGCGGCGTCGGCACCTGCCCACCTCACCGAGCGGGGAAGAGCGGCACCGGGCTGCCGCTGGGCAGCATCAGCCGGAACTCGGTGTGCCCGGGGCGGCTGGTGACGGTGGCGGTGCCGCCGTGCGCCGCGGCGACGGCGTGGACGATCGCGCCCACCCCTCGATGACGTCGTCTCACCGATCCAGATCCATGTCAACGGCATTGACGCTAGCCCCGCAGCGTCACCCCATACCTCTCGCGCAGGCGGCCGATCTCCCACCACGCCACCGCCGACACCGATGCCGGACCACCGATCACGGCGCAGATCTGGACCAGCGGCGGGCCTGGCGGCATTCCGGTCATGGCCAGGTTGAAGACCGCCAGCTCCCACACCAGCACACCCGTCAGCAGGGCCGGAAGCGCGGCGTGCACCTCGGAGGTGCCGAACGCGGTGGGGACCAGCGTCTTGGAGGCGAAGCAGACGAAGAACAGCATCCACAGCACGGGAGCGAGTAGGGCGATCGTGACGAACGGCCTGTACAACGCGTAGGAATCGAAGAACGCGGTGATCAGCGCCATGCCCGCGAAGAGCAGCGGCACGGCCGTGAACGCGGCGAAGTACCAGAGGGCCGAGCGCACGGCGGGGCGCAGGCGGGTGCGCATGTCCGGCCGCGCGGCCTCGGGTGCGAGCCGAAGCAGGACCGCGATCACCACGGGTGCGGTGAGGAGCAGCAGCCACGGCGTGAGGGCGAGCCGGAGCATGTACTGCCCTTGGATCTCCGTGAGGTCCGTCTCGGTGCCATAGACGACCAGGATGAGGAAGGACGCGACCAGCGCGGCCGCGGCCCTGATCTTCTGCACGCGCATCACCTGGGGATCGAGGACACGGCGGTACGCGTGCGGGGGGAACCTCAGGTGGGCCTGCCGGCGGGCCGAGCGGGCCAGCGGATAGGCGAGGACGGGCAGGAGCAGGGGCCATAAGCAGAACAGGATCGCGGCCCACGCACAGCCGTGGACGGGCAGCCGTCGCAGTATCTCCAGCAGCGGAGGCCAGTCACCGTCGCGAAACCGCTGCCACAGCGGACGGGGGGCCTCGTACGGGAAGGGTGGCCCCCCGTTCGGCCGCCACGTCGGGCCGTACGGATTCTGTCCGCCGAAAGTCACGCCGGTTTCCTTCCTGAGGTGCGGAACGTGTCAACACAGTCAACTGTCAACGGGGCCATGCCGCATGGGGTTGCGCACGCTTGCCCGGCACTCGCCCCGGAATCGCCCTGACCGTGCCCCGCCCGCCCTGGCAGGATCACCGTATGCGAACCGTGTACGCGCTTCTCGTAGGAATCGACGACTATCCACACAGCCCGCTGAAGGGCTGCGTCAACGACGTGACGGAGGCCCGAGGACTGGCTCCGCCGGCAGGGCGCTCGTGTGCGTCGACAGCCTCGCCTAGGGCGGACAGCCGCTGCTCCAGGACACCGAACTCGGCGCCCTCCTGGACGAGATCGCGGCCCGCGGCTCGCATGTGGTCGCCGTACTCGACTGCTGCCACTCCGGCGGTGCGACCCGCGAGCTCCCGCCCGGTGCGCGCTCGCGGGGTGTGCCGTGGCAGCCCTGGTGGCCTACGGACGCGGTCGGCGCACGAGCCTCGCGCGGCGCAGGCGCGCAGGGAGCCGAGCCGGGCCGGCACGTGCTGCTCGCCGCATGCAGGGAGCAGGAGAAGGCATACGAGGCGCTGGTCGACGGGGAGACCCGCGGATACTTCAGTCACTCACTGGTACACGCGCTGCGCCGCCTCGGCCCCGCGGCCACGTACGGGAAGGTGCACTCCCTGCCGAGGAGCAGGTGTCCACCAGGTTCTCGACCTCGACGGGCCAGGCGTCGGTCACCGCGCCCGGCACCGACGCGGCGGCCCGGCGCAGCAGGGGCGGGTCGAGCCCACGAAGCCGCACCAGGCCCTCCAGGCGGACCACCTTCACCTCCCGCAGCACCGAGGCAACGTCTAACGGCCCGGCATGAGTTGAGATGCGCCCATGATCGTGCGCCCGGTCACGGAACCACGGTGGGGCGCCCGTCAGGTCGGCGGCAGGTCGCCACCCGGTCGTCCTCGGGTCGGCGTCGCCCGATTCCCGGCCGGGGATGCAACCGCTGACACCCAGCCGGTGTCTATATAATTACCATTTGTCCCCATCTCTCGAGAATCGAGGGGACGTCATGATCCACCGACGTTTCCGCCGGATCGTGGCCCTAACCTCCGGGCTTCTGCTCACCGCCGGGCTCTCCCTCGTCGCGCCCCCCTCGGCCAGCACGGCCGTCGCCACCCGCGCACCGGCCCAGACCGGGACGCTCGTCGTCAATGCCCGCTGGGGCGGACACTCCACGTACGACCGGCTCGTCATCGACCTTCAGGGGGGCGTCCCCTCGGTCACCGTCACTCCCGTCACCCATCTGGTCTACGACGGGTCCGGCAAGCCCGTCCCGCTGGCCGGGAAGTCCTTCCTGCAGATCCGCCTGCACCCCGCCGCCGCGCACGACGACGCGGGGCACAGCGTCTACGAGGGGCCCAAGCTCCAGAAGATCTATCTCCCCCAGCTCAAGGGCATCGCCCTGACCGGCGACTTCGAGGGGTACGTCACCTTCGGCGCCGCCTTCGCCACGAATCCGTACTACCGGACCTTCACACTGCACTCGCCCGACCGGTTCGTCGTGGACTTCGCGCACGGCAACCGGTGCTGAATCAGCGGTGCTCGGGGTCGGGGAAGTCGAAGCGGCGGCCGACGTCCCACAACCCCCTTACCTGCCCGGTCAGTCCGGCTACAACAAGCGCCTGCGGGCCGCGAAGCCGCTGATCAGCCGGTTCATTCGAACCCTGGCCAGGGACACGGACCTATGGCACGACTACGTGTGGATCGTGGACTCCACTCCCGTGGAATGCGCCCGCTCCCGACCCACCGTCAAGCGATCCGACCTGGCCGGCTGGGCCGGTTACGGCCACTGCGCCTCGCACTCACGGTTCTTCTGGGTCTTCGCCTGCACCTGCTCTGCACCGCCGGTGAGCTCCCGGTCGCCTGCACTGGCCAATCCGGCAGGCGCGTTTCCAGATCCTGCTGCTGGAGCTGGCGCGCACCACCGCGCTGCTGCTCGCGAGCCGACGGACCGGCCCCGGCTCGATGGAGCCGGGGCCGGTCCGTGCGCGTTGTGGCCAGTCGACGTCACCGGGCTCGGCGCGGTCCGGCTGCTGGAGGCCGTCCGCTCCTCGGGGCTGCCGACGAGGGTCTACCAGGCCTCGTCCTCGGGCGCAGCCCGTACGGGATCGCGAAGTCCATGGCGCACTGGGCGGGTGTGAACTACCGGGAGGCGTTCGGGATGTTCGTCGCCCGGCGGCATCCTGTTCAACCACGGTTCGCCGTCCAGCGGGGTGCCGAGCACCCCGGCGACGCGGCGGGCCATCCAGTGCGGCGCCGAGGTGGGCGGCGAGCGCCATGGCGTGCAGGCAGCGGGCCGTCTCCCGGGCGAGCACCCGCCGGGGGGCGGCGCCCGGCTCGCGGTCGGTACGGGTCATCAGGCGGTCGACGTGCACGGGTACGGCTCGCTTCCGGGCAGGTGCCAGGAGCCTCGGGACCCTGCGGTGAGCCGCACCCTGGACACCACCCGGGCCGCACTTCAGGCGTGGCGGGTGACGTCGGCCCCCTGCCCCTCCCCGTTCGCCGGAACGGCCGGACCGCGTCGTCCAGCCCGACGGCACTTTGAGCGCCTACGACCGCGTGAGGATGCCCGACGGCGTCCGCGTGGTACCCGTCGACGGCGTCGGCCGCGTCGGCCTGGTGGAGGACGGCTTCTACATCCTCGGCCGCCGAGCCCTCCACCTGCCTGGGGAGACACCCCCGTGCACCGAGCCCCCGCCTCCGCCCCGGCCATCCCGGTCATGACAGGCCCGGACCACCTCTCGACCTTCGGCCGGGCCGCCTGGAACGCGCAGTCGCCGCCAGTGGCGTGGCGGCGGATCGCGGCCTGGCGCGCCCTCGGACCGGGCGCGGACACCGTCGTCGACGCTCCGCTCGGCCGCTTCCAGGTGTCAGCGTGTCAGGGTGACGGGGAGGCGGGTGATCCCCTGGATGAAGTTGGAGCGGAGTCGGCGCGGCGGGCCCGTGACGGAGAGCTGCAGGTTGTCGGTGAGGAGCCGGCGGAAGAGGATGGTCAGTTCGGTGTGTGCGAGCATCGCGCCGATGCAGCGGTGGATCCCGATGCCGTACGACAGGTGTTTGTTGGGGCTGCGTGTGATGTCGAAGGTCTCGGGGTCGCGGAATTGCGCGGGGTCGCGGTTCGCGGCCGCGTTCCACAGGGTTACCGAGTCACCGGCCCGGATGGTCTTGTCTCGTATCGTCGTGTCGCGCAGTGCCACCCGGTGCACGTAGAGGTTGGTGGAGTTCCAGCGCAGGATCTCGCCCAGGGCGCTGTCCAGCAGCTGCGGTGTGGCGCGCAGTTGCCGGAACTGTTCGGGGTTCTCGTCCAGTGCGACGATTCCGGCGCAGGCCGTGTACGAGGAGGTCTCGTCCCCGCCGACCGCCACGTTCATGCAGTTGAAGAGGATCTCGTCCTCGGTCCACGGCCGGCCGTTGATCTCGGCCTTCAGCAGGGTGCTGATGAGGTCGGATCCGGGGTTCTTGCGTTTTGCGCGCAGCAGATCGGCGCAGAAGTCGAAGATCTCGGCCTGGATCACGGCGAGGCGGAGCCGTTCGTCGTCCTGCGAGTCCGGTACCAGGAGCGGGTCCCGGTATCCGATCATGCTGCGGGTGAGGTCGATCAGTTCGTGGGCCTCGCGTCGGGAGATCCCCATCATCACCATCAGCGCTCCCGCGGGGAGTTCTTCGGCGATGTCCGTGGAGAAGTCGCAGCCGCCGTCGGCGAGGGCCCGCTCGACCGCGGTGTCCACGAGCTCCTCGACCTGGCGCGCGACCTGCTTGATGACGCTCTGGGCGAAGGTCTGGTGCAGTTGCTGGCGCAGCAGGCGGTGGCGGGGCGGGTCGGTGGAGACCAGCATCCGGCCCGCCGACGGGTCGCCGTCGCTGTAGAGGGAGCCGCCGAGCATGGGTCCGGCCTCGGAGCTGAGGTTCGTGTGGTCGAGGTAGGCGGCCGATACGTCCTCGTACGTGGTGAGCGCCCAGAAGCCGCCGCCGTCCTGGTCGGCGTGCCAGTGCACGGGGTCGTTCTCCCTCAGCCAGGAGAACATTTCGTAGTGTCGCTGGGCGACGAACTGGTCCGGGTCGGTCAGGTCGATCTGAACTGCTGTGCTGGCGGTCATGCGGACTGCAACTCCTTGCGTTCCTGGATGAGCCTGGCGAGGTCTTCCAGGCGGCCGGTGGCGAGCACCTCGCGGGCGCTGATCTGGACCCCGAGGTCACGGACGAGGCGGCGCAGCATGCGGAAGGAGAGCAGCGAGTTGCCGCCGAGCTGGAAGAACTCGTCGGTGGCTCCGACCTGTTCGACCGCGAGCAGGTCGGTCCACAGTGCGGCCAGGTAGGTTTCGGTCTCATCGCGCGGAGCCACGTGAGAGGTGGTGCGGCGCAGCGTCTCCTCGGCGAGTTCCCTGAGCCGCGCCATGTCGCGCTTGCCGTGAGAGTTGGCCGGTATCCCGGGGATGCGCGTCAGGGAGCTGGGGACCATGAAGTCCGGCATCTGCTGTTCCGAGAAGGCGCGCAGTTCGCTCAGGGCCGGTGCGTCGTCGCTCACGACGAGGGCGACCAGGTGCTTGTCGCTGCCCGAGCCCACGGCGATCACTGCGACGTCGCGGACGCCGGGGCAGCGGGTCAGGATCCGCTCGACCTCGCGCGGCTCGACCCGGTAGCCGCGGATCTTCACCTGGTCGTCGGCGCGGCCCACGTAGGTGAAGACACCGTCGGCGCCGCGCCGTACGACATCGCCGGTGGCGTACATGTGGCTGCCGTCGGAGGCGAACGGGTCCGTGTGGAACTTCTCGTCCGTCAGGTCCGGCCGGTTCAGGTAGCCGCGTGCCACCCCCGGGCCGCCGATGTACAGCTCGCCCGGCTCGCCCTCCCCGACGGGGTTGCGGTCGGCGTCCAGCACGTAGAGCGGACCGGAGTCCAGAGCTCGGCCGATGGGCACGCTGTCCGCGTCTTCGGTGAGGCCGGCAACGTGGTGCGCGGTGCACGCCGTGCTGCCCTCGGTCGGGCCGTACAGGTTGTAGAGGAGGCCGGAGAAGGAGCCGGCGAGCAGATCGCGGCAGGCGGAGGCCAGCACCACGTCCCCGCCGGTGCACAGCACCCGCAGGTCGGCGAAGGCTTCCCGGTCTTCGCGAACCACGTGGTTGACGGCCATCGTCGGCACCAGCATGGCGGTGATGCGACGGCGCCGCAGCTCGCGCCGGATGTCGCGGGTGAGCAGGTCGGGCATGGTCGGCAGGACCTCGATCTGCGCGCCGCCCGCGAAGCCGCACCAGGTCTCCCAGTGGAACGCGTCGAAGGAGAGGCTGGAGACGGCGCCGACCCGGTCCTCGGGGGTGAGCGCGGGCAGCGCGGGGTTGCTCGCGAAGTGCACCAGATTGCGGTGTTCGAGGACGACGGCCTTGGGGATTCCGGACGAGCCCGACGTGAACAGCACGGCCGCGGCGTCCTCGGGCGCCACCTCGGGCAGCGCGCCGAGCGGCGGCTTGGTGTAGTCGTCGAGCGAGAACTCCATGATGCTCAGGTCCTCGTCCTCCAGGGACGCGAAGCGCGCCGTCCATCCCGGCTCGGTGACCAGGAGGGAGGGCCGGCTCTCGGTGAGCATGAGGTCCCTGCGGGCGTCGGGGTAGCGGGTGTCCACCGGAACGTAGGCGGCCCCGGCCTTGAGGATCCCCAGGAGAGCCGCGTACACCTGCACACCGCGGTCCAGGACGTACGCGACCCGGTCCTCGCTCCCGATGCCGCGTTCCAGGAGGGCCTGGGCGAACGAGTCGGAAAGCGCGTCGAGTTCGGCGTAGGTGAGGGTGTGGGTCTCGTCACGGACCGCCACGCTCTCTGGGCGGCTCCCTGCCGTCCCCCGGAAAATTTCCAACAGAGTCATTTTGAGTCTCCTCGCATGTGATCAGCAGCAGCTGTGCAGGAAACACACCGCGGTATCGGCAGGTGTGTGGAACCCGTGCGGTCCGCAACGGGGATCAAGCGGCCGGGAAATACGGGAAATCGCCCAATCGAAGTGACGGGGCAACACGTTAAGCAGCCCGGCCCGGTCTATCAAGTACGAGCCATAATCTGAGACGGCCGATGACGGCCGATCCGGAAGGCGCTTGCCTAACCGCGATGCGATCGGCTAGGAATGTGAAAACCCGAATGGATCTGAAAGGCCGTCATGTCCGACACGTATATCAAAACAGGCGACAGGAATGCGCCGGTCCGCTTTCTTGCATTCCATCATGCAGGCGGATCCGCTGCTTCCTTCCTGCCTCTCACCCATAAATTGCAGACACCGTGCGAGAGTATTCTCTTCGAACTTGCCGGGCGTCAACCCGGAGAGGAAGAGATCCGTTCCGCGAACTTCAAGGAGGCGCTGGCACGCCTCATTCCGGACGTGGTGGCCGCGGTCGACCGCCCCGTCGTCATCATGGGACACAGCCTGGGCTCGCTTTTCGCCCATGCGGTCGTGCAGGCCCTGGACACCGAACAGCGCGCGCTCATCCGGAAGGTCGTGGTTTCCTCCTCGCGTTCCGCGCGGGCCACCGCGGATTCCGCGCGGATGCCGTCGGAACCCTTCACCGTACGAACCCGGGCGCAGCTCCTCGACGCCCTGCACGATTTCGGCGGATGCCCTCCCGAGATGTTCGAGGACGAGGAGTTCCTGGAATACGCCGTCGGCCTGATGGGGCACGACCTCCACCTGGCCGATACGTTCGGCGAACCGGGACCGCCGACCGGGGTGCCGCTCGAGGTCTGGTACGGCACGCAGGATGCCACGCTGGTCGAGGCGGAACTGCGTTCCTGGAGCCGTTCCTCGACCGAGCCGGTGCGCTTCCGGACGTTTCCGGGCGGGCACTTCTACGTCTACGAGCGGCCGGAGCCCGTACGGGCCCTGAGCGAACTGATCGAGCGGGCAGCCTGAACGGCCGACTGACACAGCTCCTGCCGGCCGGTACCGCTGTGGTACCGGCCGGGTCAGCCGAGAATTCTCAGCAGGGCCATGTAGGTGCACGTGCCCGCGACGATGCCGAGCAGGGCGTTGCGCTTCCAGTGGTACGCGGCCGCGGTCACGGCGATGCCGCCTGCTGCCGGGAGGTACTCCGAGACCGTGCCCGCGTCCATGGAACTGACGCTGTACAGCACCAGGATGACCATGACGCCGGGCGGCATCAGCGCACCCAGCGCGTGGATGACCGGTGAACCCTCCATCCGGTGCAGCAGTACGAACGGCGCCGCGCGCAGTGCGAACGTCACGGCGGCCATGACCGCGATCGACGTGACCATGTAGCCGCTCACAGGGCCCCCTCCGTCGTCGCGCGCCGGCCGAGCCATGCCTCGGCGGCCACCGTCACGACGAAGACCGCCATGGCCACGGCGAGGAACCTCTTGTTCCCGGCGAACATGCCGATGACCCCCGCCGCCAGGCCGTAGAGCATGGGCCGGCTGTTCCTCCCCTGGTAGAAGTGCTCCTGGGCGAGTACGACGAAGAGCGCCGTCAGGGCGAACTCGATGCCGTTGATCCCGCTGGGCAGGGCCATCGAGGCCAGCGCACCGGCCGTGGAACCCGCGATCCACCAGGCGTGGCTGATGAGCTGGATGTACTGGATGCGCCGCCCGGAGAGCTGTTCTCCCGCCTTGGCCGCGACCAGCGAGTACGTCTCGTCGGTCAGCGCGAATATCCCGTAGGCGCGGCGGGGGGTCCCCTTCAATGCGTGGAAGGGGAAGGAGAGTCCGTAGAAGACGTGCCGGAAATTGATGACGAGCGTCGTCATCGCGAGTTCCAGCAATGGGATTCCGGCTGCCAGAAGCGGAACCGAAAGGAACTGCATGGCACCGGCGAACACGAAGATGCTGGAAAGCGGCGCCCAGTACCAGTCCAGCCCGGCGTCCACCAGCAGGAGTCCGTAAGCGGCCCCGAGCGGCAGGTATCCCATGGCGACCGGCACGGTGTCCCGCAAGGCCAGGCGTATCGCGTTCTCCGGGGCCGTCGCACGGATCGGCACCATCGGTTCTTGCAATTCGGTCACGTCTCTCATATCCCCCTCCTCCCGATGGCATCGGCGGCGGAACCGATGAACACCGGGGGTCGTTTCGTGCGGGAGCCGGCGCCGGGTGTGCGCACTCCTCGCGGCAGCGCAGCAAGTCGCCGGCGATCATGTGCGGAGATTTCCCTGCCCCATGCCACGGTGACGAGGTCTTACCATGCAGTCACCGGCCGGCTGCCAGTTTGATTCAAGAGCATCCCAATAGAGCTGTCAATGATATTACGGCTTCGTGAATTCATGAGGGCGCGACGACTGCCGGTGCAATTCGGCGTGCCGTGGGCGCATCGTCAGGACAAGCCGCCGACACGCTCCACGCCAAGTCCCACCGACATGGTCCGGCGCAGGATGTCCGTCACTTCTTCGGGGTGCCGGCCGGTGAAGAAGTGCCCGCCCGGGAGCGTGTGCAGCCGGAACGTGGAGGACGTGTGCCCGCGCCACGCCTCGACGCCGGCCCGGTCGGTGAGCGGATCCGAGTCACCCATGAGCGCGATGACGGGACAGCGCAGCGCCCGGCCGCTCCGGGGCAGGTAACGGTCGTGCGCCTCCAGGTCGCTGCGTATGAGGGGGAGGAACATCCGGCGTGTCAGCGGGTGGTCCAGCAGCCCGGCATCGTCGCCCCCCAGGGATCTGACCAGTCCGGCCGCCCGCTCGTCGGGATCGTCCGCCCGCGAAGACTGCGCACCCGTCAGGAGGCGCGGCCCGAGGTGGGAAGGGGCCGGGTGCCCGGAGGCCACCAGGACGATTCGGTCCTGGTCGTGCGTCCTGCGGGCGACCTCATAGGCGATCAACGCCCCCAGGCTGTGGCCGAACAGGAGCACGGGGCCGCCGCCGTGCCACGAGGCGAGGGCATCGGCAACCTCGTCGGCCACGGCGTGCACATCGCTGAACGGCGGATCCTGATGCCGCTGCGCCCTGCCCGGGTACTGGACACACGCGACGTGCGCCGTGTCCGCCAGCCGGACCGCCAGGGGCCGGCAGGAATCCGCGGAACCGCCGGCGTGCGGGAAGAAGAGGACTTTCCAGGATGGCGCGGGCGGTGTCTTCGGGAGGGTGTAGCCGCGTATCCAAGGTGTGAAGTCGATCATCGTTCCCGCTCTTCAGGTCGTGAGGAGTGTCAGAGGGACTGGAGCAGGCCGAGGGTCTGCCTCAGTTCCGCCCGCAGCAGATCGCCGGCTGCTTCCGAGTCGCCCCGCGCGACGGCGTCCGTGAGGGCGGCATGACCGTCATCGCCGTGGTTCGGCTCGCCGGACCGCAGCTGGAGGAGGTCCACCAGGTCGATCAGGGCCTGCCGCAGCAAGGGGATGAACTCGCCGAACAGCCCGGTGAGCACGGGGTTGTGGGCTGCCGCGACCACCGCCGCGTGCAGGGCGATGTCGGCATCCACGAACTCGGCGTTGCTTCCTTTCGCAGCGTCCCGGCGGGCGGCGAGTGCCGCCTCGATGACGGTGAGGTCGTCGTCGGTGCGACGCTGCGCGGCCAGCTGCGCGGCCTCGACCTCGATGAGGATCCGCACCTCGTAGACGTCGGTGATGGCCGCCTGGCGCAGCTGGGTGGCCCAGTTCTCCCTGGGCTCGGAAGCGATGACGAAGACCCCCGATCCCTGGCGTGCCTGCACGAGTCCCGCTCCGGCCAGTGCCCGGAGCGCTTCCCGCACCGTCGAGCGGCCCACGCCGAGGATCTGTGCCAGGGCGTTCTCGCCGGGAAGTTTGGTCCCGACGGGCCAGGTGCCTTCCGTGATCTGTGCACGCAGTCGTTCAGTTGCCTGCTCTACCAGGGGTGTTGCCCGCAATGCGCCTAGCGACATCTGATGCCCACCTTCTCAACCTCTCAGGTTGTCTGCGGAGTTGGTTGTGGCTACTGTACCCGGCATGTTGCTGTTCGGCCTCCTCCTCGGTTGCCGCTGCGGGGTCTGACACGACCGGCACCCCGCAGCGGGTGTCTGGCCGTGCCGGTCACCGAGGGCTGACTGAAAGAAGTGCCTCCCATGGCTGTCCCCGAAGCATCGCAATTCCCCACCCTGCGCACCCCGGCCGGCGGTATTCCGGCCGACGCGCCCGCTTGGAACCGGCAGCAGCCGAGTGCGATGCCGCACTACCGCTACCGGTCCGCGCACGACAGGGTGCCGCTGCCCCTGACGGACCGGACCTGGCCCTCACGCCGGCTGCTGCAGGCTCCCCTGTGGGTGCCGGTCGACCTGCGTGACGGCAACCAGGCGCTGGCCGAGCCCATGGACACCGAACGCAAGCGCCGGATGTTCGACCTGATGGTCGCGATGGGCTACAAGGAGATCGAGGTCGGCTATCCCTCCGCGAGCCAGACCGACTTCGACTTCGTACGCCACCTGGCCGAGAGCGGCGCCGTCCCCGACGACGTGACGATCTCCGTCTTCACGGCGGCTCGCAACGACCTGATCGACCGCACGCTCGCCTCCATCGAAGGGCTCGCGCACACCGTCGTCCACCTCTACACGGCCACCGCCCCTACCTGGCGCAACGTGGTCCTTGGCCGCTCCGCCTCCGAGGTCCACCGGCTCATCCTGGACGCCGCCACCTACCTCATGCGGCGCGCCGAGGAACGTCCGCAGGACGACATCAGGTTCGAGTTCTCGCCCGAGGTCTTCAACCTCACCGAGCCGGACTTCGTCCTGGAGGTGTGCAACAGCGTCACCGAGCTGTGGGAGGCCTCACCGGACCGGCCGGTGATCCACAACCTGCCGGCGACGGTGGAGATCGCCACGCCCAACGTGTACGCCGACCAGATCGAGTACATGGACCGTCACCTGGCGCGGCGGGACGCGGTGATCCTCTCGGTGCACCCGCACAACGACCGCGGCACCGGTGTCGCCTGCGCCGAACTCGCCGTGCTGGCAGGTGCACAGCGGGTCGAGGGCTGCCTGTTCGGCAACGGGGAGCGGACCGGGAACGTCGACCTGGTGACCCTGGCGCTCAACCTCTACGCGCAGGGCGTGAACCCGATGGTCGACTTCTCCGACATCGACGTCGTGCGCGAGGTGGTCGAGGACTGCACCCGTCTGCCGGTGCACCCGCGCCACCCCTACGGCGGCGAGCTCGTGCACACGGCCTTCTCCGGCACGCACCAGGACGCGATCGCCAAGGGCCTGGCCCACCACGGCCGGCAGGCGGCCGAGAAGGGCGTGGCGGCCGGCGAGGCGCCGTGGGAGGTGCCGTACCTGCCGATCGACCCGAGCGACATCGGCCGCACGTACGAGGAGGTCATCCGCATCAACTCCCAGTCCGGCAAGGGCGGGATGGCCCATCTGCTGCTCACCCACTACGGGCTGGACCTGCCCCGGGCGATGCGGCCGGACTTCTCGGGCGCGGTGCAGAAGTCGGCCGACGCCACGGGGCAGGAACTCTCCCACAAGGACCTGTGGGAGCTGTTCCGTACCACCTACATCGCGCCGGGTCAGGACGGACCGGCCACGCTGGTTTCCTGGAGCACCACCGAGACCGGGCCCGGCGAACACCGGCTCACCTGTGTGCTGAACGCGGACGGTCTGGAACGGCAGTACGAGGGGCGGGGCAACGGGCCGCTGTCGGCTCTGGCCGATGCCCTCGCCGGCGCGGGCATCGTGGTCGACATCCTCGGTTACACCGAGCACGCCACCGCCACCGGGCCCGGGAGCCCGGCCGCCGCCTACGCCGAGTGCCTGGTGAACGGCCGTACTTGCTGGGGAGCGGGTATGGACACGTCCATCCTCGCGGCTTCGGTCCAGGCCGTCATGGCCGCCGTCAACCGGGCCCTGCGAGCCTGACGGCACCTGGCCGCCGCAGCGCCCCGCCCCCCTCCAACGGGGGTGGCGGGGCCGGTGACCAGCGGGTTTCCAAGCCCAACTCACCAGTTGGACAGGGGCTTTGCGGAATAGGTGCCGCTCGCTAGGGTGACACCTCTGAGGACCTGAGTACATGAGTACCTGAGGTCGCAGATCGAACCGCCGAAGCGAACGGAAACTCCAGCATGAAAAAGGGGCAACTCGGCTTCCTGGCCGGTACCCACATGATCAACGACCTGTATCAGGGCGCGATCCCTGCGATGCTGCCGTTCTTGATGTCCGAACGTCACTACAGCTACGCCGCGGTCTCGGGGCTGGCGTTCGCGGTGAACGGCGTCTCCAGCCTGTTCCAGCCGGTGTTCGGGATGCTCTCGGACCGCCGGCCCCGGTCCTGGCTGGTGCCGGCCGGGTTCACGACGGCCGCCCTGGGCGTGGTGGCGGCGGGGCTGTCGGAGAGCTACCTGACCACCTGGCTCTTCGTGGCGCTGGCCGGCATCGGCATCGCGGCCTACCACCCGCCCGCGACCAGCCAGGCCCGAGCGGCAGGCGGATCCTCACAGAAGGCCATGAGCGTCTTCTCGGTCGGGGGGACGGTGGGCGGCGCCCTCGCGCCGGGCCTGGTCACGCTCGTCATCGGATCGGCCGGGTTCTCCGGCAGCTACCTGCTGGCCGTACCCGGGCTGGCGATGGCGCTCCTGTGGGTGCTGCGCGGACCCTGGATGAGATGGCGCGGCTACACCCTCGCGGAGCCGCTGGTCACGGCGGCATCCGCCAAGGCCGCGGGTGACGGGGGGCCGGAGGACGACTGGCGCTCCTTCGCCCGTCTGGTGGCGGTCGTCATCGGATGGTCCATCCCGTTCGTCACGGTCTCCTCACTGGTGTCGCTCCACGCGCAGCGCGACCTGGGTCAGTCCGAGGCCGCCGGCGCCACCGTCCTCACCGCCTTTACCGCAGCCGGCGCGGCGGGGATCCTCCTGGGCGGGTGGATAGGGGACCGGTATGGCCGGATGTCGTCGTTGCGCCTCGGCTACCTCGTGGCCTTCCCGGCCCTCGTGGGCGTGGCCTGGGCGCCGTCGTTCACCGTCCTGGTGCTGAGCACCCTCGTGTTCGGTGTCGCGATGCTCCTGCCGTTTTCCGCCCAAGTCACACTGGCGCAGGACTACTTGCCACGTCACCCGGGGACCGCCAGTGGGCTGACCCTCGGCATGGCGATGGCGGCGGGCGGTCTGTGCGCGCCCGCGTTCGGCTGGCTGGCCGACTCGAGCGGTTTGCGGGCGTCCTTCTACACCCTCCTCGGCCTCTTCGTCGTGCCCGTCGTCATGGCGGTCCGGCTGAAGGACCGTGCCGAGGCGGCGCCGGCCGACGCAGAGCCGTCGGTCTTTGAATTGGCGGAAAATGGCCGCACCGGGCAACAGTGAAATGTCAAGCTGAGCCTCTAAGTCCGATTGCGTGTCCGCCATTTGAAATGCTGTTGATCTCAATCGGATGATCGCCTAGCTTCTTGATCGACCCTGGGGAAAAGGGGTCGAAGGTTAATCAGACCACTGAAAGACCGAACTCGTAGGGGGACTCATGAAGATCGACTGGAATGACCATGAGGAAGTAAAAGTCGAGGGAGTCGCACTTACGCGACGTTTCGCCTTCGGCCAGGAGATGTCCTGCCTCAGGGTGGTCGCGGACCAGCCCGGAGACCTGAACCTCGAGCCGCACTGGCATGAGAACGAGCAGTGGGTCGTGGTGACCCAGGGGTCCATCCGCTTCGTCTGCGAGGGCGACGAGTACCAGCTCGACGCCGGCGACGTCGCCTTCATCCCCGCACGTCAGCGGCACACGGCCACGCTCGTCGGCGACGAGGGCGCGGTGCTCCTGGAGCTCTCCGCCCCGCCGCGGCTCGACCTCGTGCCGGGCTCGATCCTCCCGTCGGCGATGAAGTACGACTAGCCGGCCCGGACAGGTCGCGGCAGTCGGCACGGCAGCAGGACACGGGGGATCGACCATGCACAGCAGCACGTACGGCACGGCCAGTCGGGGGACGACCATTCATGACGCGTTCGAGCGCGTCGTAGGGGAATTTCCCGACCGGAAGGCGATCGTCGCCAAAGACAGAACACTGACCTACGCGGAACTCGCGGACGAGTCCCGCCGCATCGCCCGCCACCTGATCGACAACGGCGTCCGCCCCGGCGACATCGTCCCCGTGGCGGCGCGCAGGTCCGCCGATCTGGCGGCCGCGCTCCTGGGCGTACTGATGGCCGGCGGGGCGTACGGGATCCTCGACGTACGGTGGCCGCTCCCGAGGATCTCCGACTTCGTGCTCGGCATGAGCTCCGGGACCGTCCTCGCGGACGCCGAGGGTTCGGCCCAGCTGACCCTGGGCGGCATCGAGCACACGACCTTCACCGAGCTGCGCCGGAAGGCCGGAGCCACCGCGGGCGCCTCGGCCCCATCCGCGCCGGCGCCGGTGCTCGCGCCGACCGTCGGCCCGGACTCCCTGGCCACGGTCTTCTGGACCTCCGGAAGCACCGGTGCGCCCAAGGCGGTCCTCTCACCGCACGAGGCCACCACCCGGCTGTTCACCCCGAACGCCTTCATGAGCTTCGGAGAGGCGCCGGTGATGATCCATGCCGCGGCCGTGGCCTGGGACGCCTTCACGCTGGAGCTGTGGGGCATGCTGCTCAGCGGCGGCACCGTGGTCGTCCACGAGGACGACCTGCTCCTGCCGCCTTCCATCCGCGGCTACGTGAGCGACTTCGGGGCCACTCACCTCTTCCTCACCCCGTCGCTCTTCGACGTGATCGCCGGCGGGGACATCGACTGCCTGGCCGGTCTGCGCGCGGTGCTCCTGGGCGGAGACAAGCCGTCTCCCGCGAACTGCCTGAAGCTCCTCGACGCATACCCCGGTATCGAGCTGTACAACGGATACGGTCCGGTCGAGTCGTGCGTGTTCGCCACCACCCACCGCATCACCGAATCCGCCGCCCGTACGCCGGGCGGCATCCCGGCCGGCCTGCCCGTCCCCGGTACGGACATCCACATCGTCCGCGACGGCGCACCCGTGCCCCGCGGCGAGACTGGTGAGGTCGCCATCGCCGGCTCGGGGCTGGCCCTGGGCTACATGAACGCGCCCGACCAGACGGCGGCCGTGTTCCGGACCGTCGTGGCCGAGGGGCGTGAGCACCGCGTGTACCTGACCGGCGACCACGGCCGGCTGGACGAGTCCGGGATCCTGCACTTCGCAGGCCGCAAGGACGCGCAGATCAAGGTCGCCGGACACCGGATCGAACCGGCGGAGATCGAGTCGGCCGCACGCGCTCTGGGAAGCAGGCGCTCCGTCGTACTGGCCCTGCCGAGCCGCAGCGGGACCCCGCAGATCGTGCTGTTCGCCGAGTCCCCGGAAGGCGCCCTGACGGAGCCGGAGATGAAGGAACGCCTCCGCGAGACGCTGCCCTCCTACATGGTGCCGTCCAAGGTGCACTTCCTGACCGCCATGCCGCTCCTGGAGAACACCAAGATCGACAAGAGGGAGCTCAAGGCGCGTTTCGGTTACACCGCCTGAGTGCACCCGGGTGCCACCCGCGTACTCCCCCCTTCACCGCGCTGCGCGCATTCTGGAGCCCGCCCCAGCCCTCGGCGGTGGCCTGTGCGCGGCGTTTCCTCTCACTGATTTCCATGATCCTGTACAGGTAAGGAATTCAAGCATTGAGTACCCCCACGCGCGCGGAAACGCAGATTTCCATCGCGCTCGAATCCATCCAGGGTAAGCGTCGGATCGAACGGGTAATGGAAGCGGCAAACGCCCTTCTCGACCGGTATGCGACAAAGTTCGACCCCGAAGAGCGACTCACCCTCGGCTACGAACTCATCCGCCGGAATTTCACCGGCGAGATATCCATCGTCTACGGCGACCTGGCCCTCGGCACGGACGCGGACCACCAGGGCGAGACCACGTTCCACTGCGAACTCCTCGGCCCCGAGGGCAGGACCGGAACGCTCACCGCGCACTACACGGAGCCCGGCTCCCTGGGACTGACCAGCTCCGAATGGCTTGCCGCGATGCGCCTGCTCGCGGGCATCAGCGGTCTGGGCATCGGAGGGCACGCCGTATGCCCGGCGTAGCCACGGCGGAGCATCCCGCAGACCTGCTGGCGCGCCCGTACTGGTACCGGCACCTCCCGTCGGGGCAGGACGTACACCGCCTGGACAACGGGTTGTACGCGGTCACGGGCAACGCCGCCGTACAGGAGGCACTCGCCCACCCCGAAATCGTGGCCGAGCACCCGCTCAAGGCCAGCGCACGCGCCTTCGGGCCGAACGTCCTCGACGCCGACGGCCCGAACCACCGGGCGTTCCGCGCCCTGCTGGCCCCCGCGCTGTCCGCCGGGCGAGTCGCCGAGTACAAGCGGACCTTGATGCCGGGACTCGTCGACGCCCTGGTGGAGAGCCTCGCGGGCATCGAGACCGACGACTTCTACGACTCCTTCGCGCACAAGATCCCGTACGGAATCGTGTGCACGATCCTCGGTATCGACCCCTCGCTGGAGGACCGGTTCCACAAGCTGACCCGGCCGCTGGCCCGGCTGCTGGACTATCCCACCGAGGAGACGGAGCAGACGCACGCCAACGTCACCGAACTGCTGCGCCTGATCGAGGAGCAGCGGGCCGCCACGACCGTCGGCGAGCAGTCGCTGCTCGAGACGATCGAACGGACCCGCGACCGCAAGGGCATCTCGCTGACGGACAGTGAAGTGCGCTCCACCGCACTGCTCTTCTTCCTCGCCGGCACCGAGACCAGCAGCGCCTTCATCACCTCACTGGTGTACTGCATGGGCCGGGGCATCTTCGGCCTGGGCGAACTGGCTGACGAGGACGTCCGCGACGCGTTCGTCGAAGAGGTCCTGCGGCTGTATCCGCCGGTGCAGACGATCGTGCGGTTCGCCGTCGAAGACGTGGAGATCCAAGGAGTGCGCGTGCCGCGGCACTCTGCGGTCGCGGCGTCGATCGCGGGGGCCAACCGGGACCCACGGGTGTTCGAGCACCCCGACCGGTTCCAGCCCGGCAGGTCCCTGAAGGGCTCGATCCCCTTCGCGGTCGGATCGCACGCCTGCCCGGGGGCCCTGCTCGCCAAGACGGAGTTCTCGCTGCTCGTCGAGAAGCTCGTCGAACGCTGCTCGGACATCGTCATCACCCGCGACCGGTTGGGCGTGGAGAGCCAGTCCTTCGCCCATCCCACCGGCTTTTCCGTCGAGTTCAAGAACAAGCAAGAGAAGAGGATGTAGTGGGAAGCAAGATCACGTCGCTGCGGGAATGGATCGGCGGTCTGCAGGACGAGCCGGTCACGATCCAGGACGACACCGACCTCATCGAGTCCGGACTCGTGACCAGCCTCCAGTTCGTCCAGATGGTGATCGAGGTGGAGCGCCTGCACGGGCAGAAGCTCGACCCGGGCCTGATCAACGTCCAGTCGATGCGCTCGCTCAAGGCGATTGACGCGGCTGTCTTCCAGGCTTCCTGATGGGAGAGCAAGCCTCCCCGGTGGCGGTGGTCTCCGGGACCTCCTCGGGGATCGGCGCCGCGGTCGCCGCCGAGTTCCTGCGCCGGGAGTACACCGTCGTCGGTCTGTCGAGGCGCGGCAACCCGGACCTCGCCCGGGACGGCCGATACGTCGACTGCGTGGCCGACCTGCGTGACGAGGAGGCCGTACGGGCCGCCCTCACCGACGTGACCCCGGTGACCGCGGACCGGGTGAAGGCCGTGGTCCTGAACGCCGGCGCCTCACCCGACCCGGTGGACCTCGTCAAGGTGGACTGGCGGGTCGCGGCCGACACCTACGAGACCAACGTGCGCACGGCGCTCTGCCTCGTCCAGGCGACAGCGCCCCTGCTCAAGCAGAGCGGTGGCGGATCACTGACCTTCGTGGGCGCGAGCCTGGCCAACGGCTACGTCCCCGAGCGGTGGCCGTACGCGGCCAGCAAGGCCGCCATGACCTCGCTGATGCGTGCCTGCTCGGTCGAGTTCGCCGACGACGGCGTCGTGTCGAACGAGGTGCGCCCCGGTCCGGTGGCCACGGCCATGACGCTGGCCGGCCTCGACGGCGAGGTCAGCGACCAGATCATCCGCGCCATCAACGAGGGCTTCGACACGGACTGGCTCAAGTCGCCGCGCACCGTCGCGCAGTGGATCGCCTCCATCGCCGAGTTCCCGGCCAATGGCCCCACGGGCCAGGTCTTCAACTACAGCCGCAAGGTTCTTTAAACCAGAGAAAGGCATACAGCCATGTCGAACTACCCTTCTTCCGAGCAGCTCCTCGACCTGTTCAACTGGGCCTCTCCCGGCATGATCGTCACCGACGCCGACGGACTCGTCGTCCTGGCGAACAAGGCGGCCACCGAACTGCTGGGCGACAACGCGGCGGTGGGCAGCAAGCTCCCCGACGCGCTGGGCGTTGACGGCCACGCCGCCCTGCTCAGTGCCGGCGAGCCGGTGGAGAACCTCGACGCGGTCTTCTCCAGCCCCGAGTTCGCCACCGGTTACGCCAACGTCGGCTTCGGCCAGGTCAACGGCAAGACCTACGGCTTCTGGGCCCTGCGCCCGGTGACCACGCACCCGACGCCTTCCCCCGAGCAGGCCGCGGGCGCTTCCACCGCCCAGGCGTGGATCAGCCGCGTGGACGAGGTCAGCGAGACGTACGTGCCGGTGGGTGAGGACGCGGTCGCGTTCATCCAGGCCTACTACGACACCTGCCCGGTCGCCATCCACCTCATCGAGGAGGACGGCACCGTCGCCCACGCCAACTGGAAGGACATCGCGATCGTCGGCGCGAGCGAGCAGCCCGACACCTACGTGGGCCACCACATCCGGCACATCTACGCCGACCAGGACGTCGTCGAGGACTTCCTGGGCCGCTGGGGCGAGGACGCCCCGATCATCGACTTCCGCGCGGACTTCCTCAACAA
Source organism: Streptomyces sp. NPDC029216 (assembly GCF_040648015.1). Lineage (NCBI taxonomy): Bacteria > Bacillati > Actinomycetota > Actinomycetes > Kitasatosporales > Streptomycetaceae > Streptomyces > Streptomyces sp. NPDC029216. Next base: position 47,764 of record NZ_JBEZWL010000018.1, read on the forward strand.
GGGGGAGCGGGTACCGGTGGTGATCTTCTCCACCGCCAAGGTCGAGGACGACAAGCTGAAGAACACCCGTTGCTTCGTCTTCCCCGACAGCCACCCGGACCGCAAGCGGGACAAGGTCAAGGCGCTGGACCTCGACTTCTGAGCCGACCAGCACCTTGATCCGTGCCCGGGGGCTTCCCGAGACCATCCACCGGGCCCCAGGAGGCACGCCACCTCACGAGGACGGCGCTGCCGGCACGGACGGTCAGGGCCCCGGCGAGTACCCCTCGCCGGGGCCCAGCCCTTGACACCCGACACACACCTGGAGCACACCATGGCTGACGCCCCCGCCGGAAAGGGCGGCTGGCTCACCGGATGGGATCCCGAGGACGAGGAAGCCTGGAAAACGGGCGGAAACCGCGTCGCTCGCCGCAACCTCGTACTCTCCGTCCTGTCCGAGCACATCGGCTTCTCGGTCTGGACGATGTGGTCCGTCCTCGTCCTGTTCATGTCCCCCGAAATCGGGTTCTCCTTCGACCCCGGAGAGAAGTTCCTCCTGGTCGCGACCCCGACCGTCGTGGGCTCGCTGCTGCGACTGCCCTACAGCTACGCCGTGACCCGGTTCGGCGGCCGGAACTGGACCGTGTTCGCCACCGGCATCCTGCTCGTCCCCGCCCTGCTGGCCCTGTACTTCGTCCAGCGGCCCGGCACCCCGCTGTGGGTGTTCCTCGCGATCGGCGCCGTCGCCGGAGTCGGTGGAGGAAACTTCGCCTCCTCCATGACGAACATCACCGCCTTCTACCCCCAGCGCCACCAGGGCTGGGCCCTCGGCCTCAACGCGGGCGGAGGAAACCTCGGGGTGGCGGCGATCCAGCTCATCGGGCTCGCGGTCATCTCGCTGGCGGGCAACGCGCACCCCTCCTACGTCGTGGCCGTCTACCTGCCCGTCATCGTGGCCACCGCCCTGCTGGCCGCCTGGAAGATGGACAACGTCGACGCCGTACGGACCCGGCCCGGCGCCCAGCGCGAAGCGGCACGGGACCGGGACACGTGGCGGATCGCCGTCCTCTACATGGGCACGTTCGGCTCGTTCATCGGCTACGGCGTCGCCTTCGGCCTCGTCCTGCAGAACGAGTTCGGCGCCACGCCCCTGGAAGCGGTCGGCTACACGTTCCTCGGCCCGTTCCTGGGCTCCTTCTCCCGCCCCCTCGGCGGCAGGCTCGCCGACCGACTGGGCGGAGCCCAGGTCTCCTTCTGGACCTTCCTCGGCATGGGCGCGGGCACCCTCGTCCTCGTGGTCGCGGCCGCCGCGAACTCCTTCGCGCTGTTCGTCGGCGGGTTCACCGCGCTGTTCGTCCTCAGCGGCCTCGGCAACGGCTCCACGTACAAGATGATTCCGGCGGTGTTCGCCCGCAGGGCCGAGGCGTCCATCACCTCCGGCGGTGACGCGAACGAGGCCTTCGCCCGCGCGCGCCGCCTGACCGGCGCCGTCATCGCGATCGCCGGCGCCATCGGAGGACTCGGCGGCGCCGCCATCAACCTCGCCTTCAAGTTCTCCTACACCGACGGCTCGGGCTCCGGCATCCCCGCCTTCCTCGGGTTCCTCGCCTACTACGTGCTGTGCATGGTCCTGATCCGCACCGTCTACCTGCGGGGTGGACCCTCACGGGATGAGAACACGGCTCGTACCGCGAAGGAAACGACCCGTGTCTGAACGATCCACAGCCCTCACGCAGACGGACACCCACTGCCCCTACTGCGCCCTGCAGTGCGGCACCCGGATCAGCGGCGACCGGGAAGCAGGCGTGAAGGTGCACCCCGCGGACTTTCCGGTCAACCGCGGCCGGCTGTGCCAGAAGGGCTGGAGCGCCCCTGAGGTCCTGGCGGCCACCGACCGGCTGACCCGGCCACTGGTACGCGGCCGGGACGGCCGGCTCGCCGAGGCGTCCTGGGACGACGCCCTGGACACCGTGGCCGAATCCCTCAGCCGGCTCCGGGCCCGCTACGGCCCGGACTCGGTGGCCGTGTTCGGGGGCGGCGGCCTGACCAACGAGAAGGCCTACCTGCTGGGCAAGTTCGCCCGCGTCACCCTCGGCACCAGCCAGATCGACTACAACGGCCGCTTCTGCATGTCGTCCGCCGCCGCGGCGGGAATCGCGGCCTTCGGCCTCGACCGCGGACTGCCCTTCCCGGTCACCGATCTGCGCGACGCGCAGACCGTACTGCTGGCCGGCGCCAACATCGCCGAGACCATGCCACCGCTCATGCAGCACCTCGACGGGGCCGACCTGATCGTCATGGACCCCCGGCGTACGGCCACCGCGCAGCGCGCACGGCTGCACCTCCAGCCCGCGCCCGGCACCGATCTGGCGCTCGCGCTCGGCCTCCTGCACATCGCCGTCGTGGAGGGCCTGACCGACCAGGAGTACATCCGAAGCCGCACCCAGGGCTTCGAGGCCGCGGCGCGGCGGGCGATGGGATGGTGGCCCGAACGGGTCGAGGAGATCACCGGGGTTCCCGCGAGCGCACAGCGCCGAGCCGTCAGGATGCTCGCGGAGTCCCGCAACGCGTACGTACTGACCGGCCGCGGAGTCGAGCAGCACAGCAACGGCGCGGACACCGTCTCCGGATTCGTCAATCTGGCCCTCGCCCTCGGACTGCCCGGCACGTGCGGCAGCGGGTACGGCTGCCTCACCGGACAGGGCAACGGCCAGGGCGGCCGGGAACACGGCCAGAAGGCAGACCAGTTGCCCGGCTACCGGCCGATCACGGACCCGGCGGCGCGCGCACACGTGGGCGGCGTATGGGGTGTGAACCCCGAGGATTTGCCGGGCCCCGGACGCAGTGCATACGAACTGTTCGACTCGCTGGGCGGCGAACAAGGGCCCCGGGCGCTCCTGGTGTTCGGCTCGAACCCCGCGGTGTCGGCCCCGAACGCCTCCCGGGTGAGCGAGCGGCTGGCGTCGCTCGACCTCCTGGTGGTGGCCGATTTCGTACCTTCTGAGACCGCCCGCATGGCCGACGTGGTACTGCCCGTCACCCAGTGGGCCGAAGAGGAAGGCACCCTGACCAACCTGGAAGGCCGCGTCCTGCGGCGCCGCCGCCTGCTCCCACCGCCGGCCGGTGTGCGCAGTGACCTCCAAGTGCTGCACGACCTGGCCGTACGGCTGGGGGAGCCCACGAGCCGCTACCCCACCCTGCCACGAGAGGTGTTCGAGGAGCTGCGGGCCGCGTCCCGCGGCGGGAAGGCCGACTACTCCGGCATCTCCTACGAGCGTCTGGACGCGGGGGAGAGTCTGCACTGGCCTTGCCCGGACACGCCGGACGCCTCGCAATCGCCGGATTCTTCCAGGACCACGGGCACTCCGGGCACTTCGGGTGCGCACCCGGGGACCCCCAGGCTCTTTCTGGACCGGTTCGCGCACACCGACGGCCTGGCCCGGTTCACCGAAGTGGAGCACCGCCGGCCGGCGGAGGAGACCAGTTCCCGCTACCCGCTCTACGCCACGACCGGCAGGGTGCTGGCGCACTACCAGTCCGGTGCGCAGACGCGCCGGGTCGCGGAACTGGTCGAGGCCGCTCCTGAACCCTTCGTCGAGATGCACCCCGACACCGCCGCCCGCTCGGGTCTGGCCGACCGCGAACTCTCCCTGGTCACGTCCGCACGCGGCAGCATGACCGCCCGCGTACGCGTCGACTCGTCGATGCGCCTGGACACCGTCTTCGTGCCCTTCCATTTCCCCGGTGACGGGCGGGCGAACCTGTTCACCCACCCGGCCCTGGACCCCCGCAGCGGCATGCCCGAATTCAAAGTGTGCGCCGTCCGCATCACCCCTCTGCCAGGAGCAGCGCTGTGACCCATGTCCTCATCGTCGGCGATGGGCCCGAGGCCCACCACCTCGCGGAACGGCTGAGCCACAGGCACCACGCGGGAACCGTCACCATCCTCGGATCCGGCGCCGCGCAGCGGCCGTTCCTGCCCCCGTCCACCGTCGCGTCCGTGTCCACCCCCCACCTCCTGAGCAGGCCGCCGTCCGGGGCGCGGGTCCTGGGAGGCGTCACCGTGCACGCCATCGACCGGGAGCACCGCCGAGTGAGGGCCTCCGTCGACGGGGTCGCGGCCGACCACTCCTACGACGTGCTGGTGCTCGCCACGGGCGCGCGCCCGGTCGTGCCCCGCGTACCCGGCCTCACCGGGCCCGACGGGCGGCCCGTGCAGGGAGTGTGCACCCCGAGCACCGCGGCGGACTACGACGAGATCGCGGTCGGCGACGTGGTGGTGCTCGGCGGAGGAGCACGGGAGGTGGAGACCGCAGGGGCGCTGGCCGCCCGTGGTGCGCACACCACGCTGGTGTGCCCCGCTCCGTATCCGCTGGACGGACGACTCGACGCGATCGGCGGGCGCATGCTCACCGAACGGCTGGAGCCGGCGGGCGTCACGGTGATCGGCGGGAACACCGTGGTGCACCGCGCCCCGGGCCGAGTCGTCCTGACGGATGGCACTTCGCTCCGCGCCGACACGGTCGTGGTGTGCGCCTCCCCCGTGCCCGAGACGGGGCTCGCGCGCGCAGCCGGCCTCGACGTCCGCGACGGGATACTGGTCGACGACCGGCTGCGTACCAGCGACCCGTACGTCCACGCCCTCGGCGACTGCACGGAACACGACGGCCGGACCATGGCCGGCGCCAACGCAGCCTGGGACCAGGGGGAGATCCTCGCCGAGGTCCTCGTCGGCCGTGCCGCGGCCCACCGCTCCGTCGCGCCCGTACTCCGCCTGTCCACCGCGGTGGCCGACGTGGCCTGCATCGGTTCCCTGGACGACTTCGAACGCCACGGCACCCGGTCGATCAGCCTCATCGATCCTGTCGGCCACCGCTACGCGCGGCTCGCACTGCACGACGAACGCATCGTGGCAGCCGTGCTGTTCGGCCTGCCGCAGGCGATCGCCACGATCGCATTCCTGCACCGCAGCGGCCGGCCGCTCCCGTCCGATCGGCTGGGACTGCTGCTCGACCTGCCGCCCCGGCCCCGAGCCGCGGACAGCACCGAGGCGAGCGAGGACGCCTTGGTATGCCTGTGCAACAGCGTCTCGCAGGGGGCCCTGAGCCGGGCCTGGCGGGCAGGCGCCCGCACGGTGACGGCTCTCGCCGCCGCCACCCGGGCCACGACCGGCTGCGGCGGCTGCGGCGGGGCGGTGCGGGAGCTGTGCCACTCCTGGGCATCCGAGACCGGACCGGAACTGGAGAAAGCGTCGTGACCCGCACGCTCGTCGTCATCGGACACGGCATGGTCGGACACCGGCTCGTCGACCAACTGCTGCGCCTGGACACCGAAGCCGTCTGGCGGATCGTCGTCCTGGCCGAGGAACGGCACCCCGCCTACGACCGGGTCGCCCTGACGTCGTACCTGGACGGCAAGGACAAGGAGGACCTCAGCCTCACCGGGCACGACTTCCTGGGCGACCCCCGCGTCGACCTCCGCCTGGCCTGCCCCGCGGTGGCGGTCGACCGTACGGCCCGAACCGTGGTGACGGCCGGCGGCGACCGCATCCCCTACGACGCCCTGGTGCTGGCCACTGGCTCGCGCCCGTTCGTTCCCCCGGTCCCCGGGAGCCGACTGACGGGCTGCTTCGTCTACCGCACCTTCGACGACCTCGACGCCATCCGCGACGCCTCCCGTGCGGGCCGTCCGGGCGTCGTGGTCGGGGGCGGACTCCTCGGACTGGAAGCCGCCAATGCGCTGCGCCTGCTGGGGATGCGCCCGCACATCGTGGAGACCGCACCGCACCTGATGCCGGCCCAGCTCGACGCGGGGGCGGCCCGCGTGCTCCACCGACAGGTCACCGAGCTGGGCCTGCGGGTGCACTGCGCCACCGCCACCGCGTCGGTCGACGCCCACCCCGACGGTACGGTCCGCGCCGTCACCCTCTCGGACGGCACGGTCGTGGAGACCGACCTGGTCGTCTTCGCCGCGGGCATCCGGCCCCGGGACGAACTGGCCGCCGCCCTGGGCCTGGAGCGCGGCGAGCGGGGCGGCTTCCTCGTCGACGGCCACTGCCGTACCGAGGACCGACACGTCTGGGCCGTCGGCGAATGCGCCGCCGTACGGGGACGCTGCCACGGTCTGGTCGAGCCCGGCTTCCGTATGGCGGACAGCGTGGTGCGACAGCTGCTGGGCCGGGACACCGATCCCTTCGACGACGCCGCCCCACCCGTAACGCTCAAACTCTTCGGGGTGAACGTCGCCACGCTCGGCGCCACTCGCGCCGAGGACGGCCAGGGTGTCGAGGCGGTCTTCGCAGAGGGCGCCACCCGCTACGCCAAGATCGTCCTGCGGTCGGACACCGGTGAACTCATGGGTGGCATCCTGGCCGGTGGCACCGGGTCCCGGAACACCCTCGGATCGTTCATCGGCCGTCAGCCGCCCGCAGACCTGGAACAGCTGCTCCTCCCATAGTGGATCTTGAGGGGGGAATGATCTCGGTTCATGGTGCGGGGAGATCTCACGGACGATCGGCCGCCTGTCCGGCCTCGGCGGCGGCTCCGGACCGGTGTTCCGTGGATTGCAACGGGCGGTGGGTCAGCCGCGGGTCAGCGTCATGTGGATTTCCGAGCGGGCGGGGCAACTGTGTCCGAGGGCCGGGCGGAAGCCGCCCGGCCCGGTTCGGTGGACGCGACTTTGGTCTGGACGACCGTCGCTCCGGTGAGCAGGCCGGATTTTCGGCGTGGAGGACGGTCAGCAGAAGGCCGTCGTATTCGCCCTGGCGGACCGTGTGCCGGAAGTCGATACGGATTCGGCATCCGCTCCATAGCAAAGCCCCAGGTCAGCGACCTGGGGCTTGTTTGTTTCCTGGGCCCCCGCAGGTGGTCAGGCGTGCTTGTCCGCGGGGTGGTGGGTGGGCTGGACCGACCAGGCCGGGGGTTCGTCGTTGCCCGAGTCCTCGTCGCTTTCCGCGTCGGCGAAGGTTGCGTGGATCTTGTCCGGGGCGTGGTGGACCGGGGCGTAGACGGCGTAGAGCTGCATGGGCTCGTCGCCGGTGTTGGTGACGTTGTGCCACGTGCCGGCGGGTACGAAGACCGCCCAGCCGTCCTCGACCTCCTGGTCGAAGTCGAGGCGGTCCTTCGCGCTGCCCATCTGAACGCGGCCGCGGCCCGCGTCGAGCCGGAGGAACTGGTCGGTCCCCGGGTGTGCCTCCAGGCCGATGTCCTCACCCACCGGGATCGACATGAGGGTCAGCTGGAGGTACTTCCCGGACCAGGCGACCGAGCGGTAGTTGGTGTTCTCCAGCGTCGCCTGCTCCAGGTCGAAACTCTGGGGTTCGGGCCCGATGTCCTTGATGGTCATGCTTCTCTCCCGGTCGACGGAGGTGGTACGCGTTCGGGCGCAGGTTTTGCGCCGGTCCAACCCTTCCAGACTCACCGGGGTCTCACGGCCCGACGCCAGTGACACTCGAGCCGGGCTGTCACGGGCGCCAGGACTCGGGGCAGCCGCGCCCTCGCCGCGCAGCCGGGCGAGGGCTCAAAGCCGCTTCCAGATCGAGCACTGATCCACTGACGCCCTCAGTCGCCGCTCGCTTCGCCGGTCAGCACGGCCCCGCCCGCACCATCGTCAAGAGCATCCATCAGCCCACAGGACGAGGGGGATCTCGTCCCGGCCGCCGGTCATACGGGGTCCGTCGCGGTGGATGCGGCGGCTGTGAACGTCTTCCACGGTTGTGAGGATGCGGTGGTCGCCGCACACCCCTGGGGTGAGTCCGCGCCCGACCCCGGCTGTGCCACGCCGCCCCGGCCGACGGTCACTCCTGGCGATCGGCCGCGTCGACCGCCCGTCGTCGGCCGGTCACGAGAGGGACCTGTGGTAGTCCGACCCCGTGCCGTTCCAAGAGGGGGCGAGCTCCTGACTGGACGGAATGCCCGGATACAGGGACACCCCCGACGACTCACGGAAAATGCCACCTCTGGTGCCAGGCTGCAGCCCCGGTCACGGAGGCGGCATGTCCGTATGTCCGTATGTCCGTACTGACGATCCGTCAGGGGACCACCGGGAATCAGGTGGACGGCGGCCCGCCCGGACCGGAGTCACTCCTTGCTCAGCCGCACCGCGTCTCCCGTCCGCCCGCCCGCGAGGACGTCGATGCGCACGCCGGTCGCGGGGTCGGTGAAACTCTGTCCGGGTGCGTACGCGGCCAGGTCCAGCGGTGTGCACCCGGCGGGCGGGGTCGTGGCCGGGGTCGCGCTCATGATCCGGACCGGGCCCTCGCCGGTGCGGGCGGCGGAGTCGACCCTGTATATGAGGACGCCGGTGGAGCAGGCGGCCGCGTCATTGCCCTCGGCACGGCGGGATTCCGCCACGTATGCCGTCGTCTCACCGGTGCGCACCACGGCGATCTTGGTTCCGCCGGGCCGTTCCACCGGGGTCAGCCGCACCGTTCGGCGACCGGACGCGGGCAGGCACACGACCTGGTCGTCACGGGTCCAGCCGAGCTTCCAGGAGTGCCAGCCGAGGTACTGCGGGGCGTGGCCGGCGATGTTGCCCATGAGGTCCCAGCCGCCCACGTACTGGTGGGTGGCGCCGGTGAAGGAGTACAGGTCAGGCAGACCGAAGGTGTGGGCGGTCTCGTGGGCTGCGACCTTGTGGCCCCAGCGCCACATGTCCTGGCCGAAGGTGACGGCCCACTTCAGGCGGGTGCCGTCGGCGGTGATGCCGGGCGTGGCCGGGTCGTAGAGGTAGGTCGGGGAGAAGGGGATGGCGGTCGCCGCCTTGGCGGGGACGACGTAAACCATGTCGTAGCGGGAGAAGTCCGCGTAAGGGTCGGCGGCCGTGATCGCGTCGCGGACGTACTTCTCGTGGGCCTCGAAGGTGAGGCCGCGCGCGAAGCCGTAGGAGGTGGAGTCAGCGGGCATCCGGATCCAGCGGTGCAGCGGGGTGTTCTCCAGTCGCAGACGGCCGTAGCCGGCGCGGCCCATCCAGTCGGCGGCGGGGGCGAGGTGAGCGGCGTACGGCTCGGTGGAGTCGGTGGCCGGGGCGTCGGGGAAGTCCACGAACAGCGTGAGGGCGCGGCGGGTCCCGGTGGCGGGCTGGAACTGGGTCCGGTCGGTGTCGTGGCCCTCGTCCGTCCAGCCGGTCCGGCCGGGGAGGGCGCAGCCGGCGGCGGAGGGCGGCGAGCCGGCGGTGGCTGCCGCTGCGGGGGCGGACAGGCAGGAGATGAGGGCGACTGCCGCGGCGAGGGGCCGCAGGCGGCGGGGCGGGGTGGTCATGTCTCTCCCGTCGGAGGCAGGTTGAGGGGGCGAGGGGGTACGAGGAGGGCTGTTCGGAGGTACCGGGGCTACGCGCGACCCGCGGCCAGGTCCATCAGACGGGACAGCACGCGGCCGCCGGAGGCAGTGACGCCGTCGTGCTCCCATTCGTTGGTGACCCAGACCCGGGTGGCACCGACCTCGCGCGCGGTACGCAGGGAGAGCCCGGCGTCCACGTACATGTCGTCGTGGTAGACGAGGGCGGCGAGCGGAACCCGGTTGGCGGCGAGGCGGTGCGGGTCGTACAGCGATGGCCATTCCGAGCGTTCGGCGAGCACATCGGCCGCGTCGGCGAAGGGGCGCAGGCCCTTGATCTCGCGGAACATCCAGGGGTAGATCATTTCTCCGGTGAGCAGTAGGGGGTCGGCGTCGTCGGCGAACTCGGGGAACGCCGCCATGGCCCGGGACGCCGCCCAGCCGGTCGGCCCCGCACCCTGGCCGTACAGGGTCTCCTGCATGACGGCGAAGAGCGGGTTGTCGGTGAAGCCCGTCAGCGTCATCACCTGGTGCAGGAACGTGTCGGTCGGCTTCGCATCCGCGTCGAGGGATTCGTCGAGCAGCCAGTGGATGCGCTCGAAGCCGTCGCCCATGCCGAGGGCGAGGCCGAGCGTACGCATGCGGTGGGGGGTGAGCCGGTCTCCGTCCGGCAGGCGCACGTCGGTGGCGGCCAGGAGGCGGGCGATCTCGCGCAGCCGGTCGGCGTCGTCAGGGTAGCGGGCGTAGAAGTCGAGGACGCGGTCCCGCACCCGGGGGTAGGTGCGGGCGTAGACGTCTTCGGCGGTGGCCGAGATGCCTGGCAGGCCGCCTGTCACGTAGCAGGCCCGTAGCCCTTCGGGCGCCTGGGAGAGATAGGTGAGGGTGATGAAGCCGCCGTAGCTCTGGCCGAGGGTCTCCCAGGGCTCGTCGCCACACAGCTGACGGCGGATCAGTTCGGCGTCCGCGACGATCGAGTCGGCCCGGAAGTGCCCGAGATGGCCGGCCAGCCGGGCCGGTGAGGCGAAGCGCGAGGCCGCGCGGGCGGTGACGGGGGTGGAACGGCCCGTGCCGCGCTGATCGAGGAGGAGGACCCGGTGGGTCTTGAGCGCCTCGGGCAGCCAGCCGGGCGAACCGGCCGACGGACGGGGCGACTTGCCGCCGGGTCCGCCCTGCAGATAGAGCAGCCAGGGCAGTTTCCGACCTGCTTGGCGCGCGTCGGTGACCTCCCGGGCGAAGATCTGGATGGTCGGACCGTGCGGGGCCGCGTGGTCCAGGGGGACGGTGAAGGCATGGTCGATGGTCGCGTACGCAGGGTTCACGGGGCCCCTTTCGCGGCCCGCACGGCCGCATGGAGACATTCAGAGACATGTGACATTGCACGACAGCATGGCGCGGCCGACGGCGGCCGTGGAGCCCCCACTTACCCATAACTCCGCGCTATGGAGACGCGACAATTGTGGGTGCCATTTCACATAACTATGTTATCGGTCACATTCCAGCCTCCCTTGGCTGCCCGACTGTTCACGGAGTGACCACTGATGAACAAACGCACTCTCCACGCCGTCGCCACGGCCTTGGCCGCGACCGTCACACTCGGCATGGCCGGCTGTTCCAACGGCACCCACTCCGGTGACAGCCGGCCGGACAAGGACTCGAAGAACCCCGCACTCGCCAACGCGGGGGCCACAGTGGGCGGCACTCCGCAGAAGGGCGGCACGCTGACCGTCCTGTCCAACCAGGACTTCACCCACCTCGACCCGGCGCGCAACTGGGTCATCGGCGACGTGGACTTCGGCACGCGGCTGCTCTACCGCACCCTGGTGACGTACAAGGCGGAACCGGGCGCCAAGGGCGGAGACCTGGCCCCCGACCTCGCCGAGGACCTCGGAGTCTCCTCCAACGGCGCCAGGACCTGGACGTTCAAACTCAAGAAGGGCCTCACGTACGAGGACGGCACCCCGATCACCGCGCAGGACGTCAAGTACAACGTGGAGCGGTCCTTCTCCCCCGACCTGCCCGGCGGCCCGGACTACGCCGCCCGCTACCTGGCCGGCGCCGAGGGCTACCGGGGCCCCGCCCAGGGCCAGCACCTCGACTCCGTCAAGACCCCCGACGACCACACGATCGTCTTTGAACTCCGCAAACCCTTCGCGGAGTTCCCCCACGCCACCGTCCTGCCCACTTTCGCCCCGGTGCCCCGGGTCCAGGACAAAGGCCCCCAGTACGACAGCCGCCCGTTCTCATCGGGCCCGTACAAGATCGAGTCGTACGACCGGGACAAGCGGCTGGTGCTGGTACGCAACCCCCACTGGGACCCGGCGACGGACACCGTACGCAAGGCGTACCCGGACAAGCTGGTCGTGGTGATGGGGCTGAGGGCCAACCAGATCGACGACCGGCTCATCGCCTCGGGCGGCATTGACGCCTCCGCGGTCTCCTGGGGCAAGCTCCGGCCGGAGAGCGCCCCCAAGGTGCTCACCAAGGCCGCCGTCAGGGCGCGGCTGCTGGCCGAGTCCACGAACTGCACCGAGATGGTGCAGATGCACACCGGCCGGGCCCCGTTCGACAACGTCAAGGCCCGGCAGGCCGTGCAGTACGCCCTGGACCGCGAGGCGGTGCTGACCGCCTCGGGGGGCCCTGCCTTCAACGACCCCGCCACCGCGCTCATGCCCGGCTCGCTCTTCGGCGGCAAGCAGCCCGATACGCTGGGGATCCCGGCCACGGGTGACGTGGAGAAGGCGAAACAGCTCCTGCGGGAGGCGGGCAAGCCGGACGGGTTCACGACGACCATCACCGTCTCCAACGGGGACAAGGGGGTCGCCGAGGCGATCCAGCAGTCCCTGGGCCGGGCGGGGATCAAGGTCACGATCGACGCCGTCGACCCGTCGGCCTTCTACGACACCATCGGTGACACCAAGAACCGCAGCGACCTCGTCTACACCGGCTGGTGCCCCGACTATCCCTCCGGCTCCACCTTCCTCCCCTTCCTCTTCGACGGCCGCTCCATCAAGGAGAAGGGGAACTCCGGCAATCACTCGCTCTTCCGTGACGAGCCGACGATGAAGCGGATGGACGAGATCGCCGACATGACCGACGCCGCGCAGGCCGACACGGCGTGGCGGCAGCTGGACGGGGAGATCCTCGCCAAGGCCCCGACGGCACCCGCCGTCATCGAGCGCATGCCGCTGCTGGTCGGCACGAACATCGCCGGCGCCTTCGGGCACACGTCCTTCGGCGGCCAGCTCGACTACGCCACGATCGGGCTCAAGGACCCCGGTACGAGCGGAAACTGATGCGAGATCCATGCCGGCGCCCCGGGGATCGCTCACGGAGTCGGGGCACTGACACGGATACGCTCCTACGACTTCGTGACGCGTACGGTCTCGCCGTAGCCGTCGGCGGCGAGCACGTCGATCCGTACCCCGGCCGCCGCGTCGGTGAACGACTCGCCGGCCCAGAACGGGGCGTCGTCCAGCGGGCGGCAGCCGCCGGCAGGTGCGGCGGCCGGCTTGGCGTCCATCACCCTGACCGGCCCCTGGCCGGTCCGCACGGAAGCGTCGATCCGGTAGATCAGGGCGCCGGTCGAGCAGGAGCCCGCGTCCGCCTGGATCCCGCGCCTCGACTCGACGACGTACGCGGTCGTGGGGCCGGTGCGGATCACCGCCATTTTGGTACCGCTGCCGTACTCGACCGCAGTGAGGTACACGGTGTCGCTGCCCTTCGTCGCCCGGCACACGACCTGGCCGTCCCCGGTCCAGCCGAGCTTCCAGGAGTGCCAGGCGAAGAACTGCGACCCACGGCCGCCGATCAGTCCCATCACGTCCCAGCCGCCGACGAAGCGGTGGGCGTCGCTGCCCGCCTCGAAGGCGTACAGGTCGGGCAGCCCGAAGGCGTGCGCGGTCTCGTGGGCGACCAGCTTGGCACCCCAGTGCCACATGTCCTGGCCGAAGGTCACCGCCCACTTGACCTGGCGGCCGTCGGCCACCACGCCCGACGTGCCCGGCTCGTACACGTACGTGGGTGTGAAGGAGATCGCCGCCGCGTTGCGGGTCGGCACGACGTACACCATGTCGTACCCGGAGAAGTCCACGTACGGATCGGCGGCCGCCACCGCGTCCTTGACGTACGCCTCATGCGTCTCGTGGTTCAGGCCGCGCGCGAAGCCGTAGTCGGTGGAGGCGCGGGGCATGCGGACCCACCGCTGGTGCTGGTCGATCGCGAGCCAGGCCTTGCCGTACGAGGCGTACCACAGCCAGTCCGCCCCGGGCGTGATCTGCGCCGAGTCCTCGCTCGGGGCCTCGGTGGCCCGCGCGTCCGGGAAGTCCACGAAGACCATGGCGACCTTGAGCGTCCCGGCGGGACGCCGGAACACCGAGTAGTCCGTGTCGTGCCCCTCGTCCGTCCACCCGGTGCTACCGCGCAGGGCGCAGGCCGACGGGCTGTCCGCGGCGCCGGCGGGCGGCGCTCCCAGCAGGAGGAGCAGCAGTGCGGCGGCCAGGGCGGGCAACAGCGCCCCGCGCAATGTCGTCAGCCGATGGATGGGTCTCATGGTCGCGCAACCTTCCTCTAAGTGGTGTGTGACATTTCACATAAGCCTGACGGGGTCCCGCTCCTGTCCGAAAGCTGTCGCCGCTCCATAACATGCGCGGCATGGAACTGGAGGTACGGCACCTGCGGGTGGTGTGCGCGATCGCCGAGGCCGGCAGCCTCACCCGGGCCGCCGCCTCGCTGTCCATGACCCAGCCGGGCCTCAGCACACAGTTGCGTCGCATCGAGTCGATGCTCGGCGGTGTGCTCTTCGACCGGCGGCGGGCCGGAGCCACGCCCACGGCCTTCGGTGAGCTGGTGCTGGCCCGGGCCCACGCCGTCCTGCCAGGCATCGACGCGCTCCTCGCCGACACCGCCCGCCACTTGGCGTCCCAGGACCGGGTCCGCGTCGGATCGGTCGGCGCTCCCCTCATCGGCCACCTCGTGCTGGCCATAGGAACGTTGCTGCCCGACGCCGAGGTGACGTCCCGGTGCCACTACTCCCCCGTCACGCTCCTGGACGACCTGGCCGCCGGCCGCCTGGAGGCGGCGGTCCTCGGCGACCACCCGGAGCAGGTCCTGCCGCCGCGCGACGGGGTGGTCCTCACCCCCCTGGTCACCGAACCCGTCTTCGCCCTGCTGCCCGCGACCCACCCACTGGCCGGCCAGGAGGCCGTGTCCCTGACCGAACTGGCCGATCACGACTGGGCGATGCCCCGGCCCGACGGCGACCGCACCCGCGAGTACTGGTCCTCGGTGTGCGCGCTGGCCGGCCGCCGGCCCTCCGCCCCGCACGAGGCCGAGGGACGCCAGCTGATCGAACTGGTCCGCGCGGGCCTGGCCGTCAGCCTCTGCCAGGCCACCTTCGCGCAAACCCCCGGCGTCACCGTCCGCCCCCTCGCGGGAAACCCGCTCTGGTACCGCCACGTCCTGGCCTGGCAGCGTGACGGCCCGCTGGCCTCACACGCCGACGACCTTGTGCGCACGGTGGCGGCCGGCTACCTGGAGACCTGCACCGCCAGCCCGGTCTACGCGGACTGGCGCCGCCGCCACCCGGACCTGGCCCAGCCCTCCGCATGAACAGCAGGTCAGGCACCCCTCGCCACCTGCCGGGCAGCTGTCGCTGCGGTCATCACCCGCGCGACAACGAGGCAGGGGGAGACTGGGCTTCGGTCCTGCGGCGCAGTGCGCGCTGACCTGCGTCCGCTGCTTGGGCGCTGCGCACGGAGGGGACCCGGCCCTCATGGGGTCGGGTCAGCGGAGGGCCGCCGTCTGCCGACGGCGCACGTACACCACCGCACCGCCGATCGCCGCCAGCGCTGCGGCCGCGGTGGCGGAGATCGGCTGCCACGATGCCTCGGCCGCCGGTGTCCCGGACGCGGCGGCGACCTGTTCCGGCTGTTCCTCCACGAGGCCGGCGTACCCGCCGGCCAGGCCCTTGCGGTCGTACTCCGAGCCGGGCATCTTGTCGCCGTAGCGGCTGGTGACAAGCTTCTGGTAGGCGGCGAGGGTGACGCCGCGCTTTCCGCCGAGGCCGGTGGTCGCTTCCTCGTTGAGCGGCTCGACCATACCGTCGGCGGTGAGCCGGTACCAGGCGTGGATCTGCGGCTCGGTGAAGGTACGGGCCTGTGCGGTGCCGCGCTCGGCGAAGCCGACCTCGGCGTCCCCGTCCCGGATGCCGGCCAGCTGCCAGCCCTCGGCACCGACGTTCTGCGGGCCGCTTCCCGTCGTAGCGGCAGCCCCCTTGGGTGCGAGCAGTACGGCGGCGTTCTTGCCGTCGGAGGCGGTCACCCGGGAGGCCAGGTAGGAGAGCCGGATCGCGGTCTGCGGGGTCGCCTGGGTCTTGCCGGTCACGAACTCGGGGCTGATCTCGAACATCGGCACCGGGTCCTTGAGAGCGAACCCGGGCGGCGCGGCGACCGCGGCGGGTGCGTTGCCGGGGGTGCCGACGGTGCCGCCGTCCGCGCCGGTGCCCGTGCCGTGCTGCCGGGCCGAGACCAGGAAGCGGGAGACCGTGTCGCGGAGTTGGTCGCTGCGGACGGCCTGCTGGGCGGACGGGTAGCCCGCGATGCCGTCGCCCTCCGCAGCCTGTGCGGGAACGATTCCGCTCAGGGCCGCGGCGAGCGCGGCCGTGGCGAGGACGGCGGCCCGGACTGCCGTGTGCTTGGTGCGTCGGGTGGTCTGCATGGTCGGTCTTCTCCTCAGCCCTGGATCCCGATGCGGGAGTGGGTCCACTGGAACGAGTTGTTGTTCACGTAAGTGGCGTGGTTCCACCAGGTGTAGGTCTGGGTGGTCTGCCACGGGTCCCCGACCGCGACCATGTTGGTGGCGCTGTCGTAGCCGTAGATGACGTTCATGTGACCACCGCCGGTGCGCCAGCCGATCCGGACGGCGAACGGTCGGCCTGCGGCTATCTCGGCGACCGACTCGCTGAACGAGGCGTTGCGATACAGGCTGCGGCCGCTGTTGCTCAGCCCCAGCCTGGCCAGGCCGTTGGCCATGTCTTCCAGCGTCGCGGGCTGGTTGTTGCAGTCCACCCAGGAGCCCTGGGCCGCGAGTTGGCAGAACTGCTCCTGGCTGACGGAGCGGCCCCAGTGCTTGGCGATGGTCACGCCGGAGGCGTCCCAGCACCACTGGGTCCTGACCTGCTTCTGCATGTCGATGTTGAGCGTCTTCACGGTCGTGGGGGGAGGGGTGGGGGTGGGCTTCGGGTTCGGCGTCGAACCGCAGACCGGCAGGGCCGTGGTGTTCTCGTTGATGAAGGCGTCAGCGATGTAGTACGAGCCGGTGTAGATCCACCGCGGGTTGTTCTCCACGGTGTCGCCGGTGGTCCGGCAGGACATCTGGATCCTGTCGCCTACCTTCGAGGAACCGTTCACCTGGGCCGAGAGGGACGGCTTGGCCCGGTGGTTGACGGTCGTGTAGTTGCCCTGCCCGCCGATGACCGTGCCGCTCACCACGTCGGCTTGGGCGAGCGCACCGAAGCCGAACAGCAGGCCGCCGGAGAGTGCGGCGATGACCGTGGCTGTCAGCGCCTTCTTGCGGCGGGACGCGCGACGTTTGTGCATCATGCTCCTTGATCTGAAAATGCGGGAACTTGCTTGCCCGGCAGCCGGATCGTCCGGTCTGCGCGACAGATGCCGAAGGGCGCCTGGCTCGGCGGTGGCACCGTCAGGTGATGGCCAGTCAGCCCACTGGTTGCCACCGCGGTGGTGCGGTGGAGGCGTGGTGCTGTGAGGGACCGGCGGACGGCCGCAGGGGAAGGTGACCGTGCGCCGGCGGTTGATCAGCCGTGCACGCAGACGACCTGGACGCGGTTGCCGGTGCCGCCGTCACCGTCGCACTGGACGGTCTGCCCGGCGGGCGCGTCCTGAGGGCGCCCGCTGACTTCGGCGGCAGCCACTTCGCCGGCCTCCGGGCGGGCCGGAGCGGCGGCCGGTGTGGGGACGTGCGCGTCGGCGTTCACCTTTCTCTCGACGGTAGGCCGTCATGCGCACCTCAAATTCTGGGCCGGAGGAGTGGGTGCACGGAAGCCTGCCAGACGGGCACGGTGGAGAATTCGGACAAACAGGAATGGAGTTCGAGATATCTGACTGTTACCTTGGTGACTGAATCTGATGATCTGTCAAGTAGCTTAAAAATAAGGCAAGTTGCACCTCTAGACACGTGCAGGTCCAGGCCATTTCGGCGATGTCGTTATGGAATCGAGATAATCAGGCGAGGCTTGCTGACGGAAATTCAGTCAGCGATTCATCTAATTACTACCGGACGAATTTCCCCTGTTACGAGCGGTAAGGAATCCCTCGCTCCGCCCGAGGGTGACAACTCGGCGATGCGAAGGGCTTTGATGCGCGACGGGTCCAGCCGCCGGCGGGTCGCACGGCCTGGGGCCGAACCGACCCCCCATGCCCGGACGTTCGTCGCGTATCCCTCGCTCTCACGCCCCCGGCAGGGGTGATCGGCGTGGGCCGGGCCGCGTGCCACGGCCCTGGAGTCCTAGCTCGGGGACTGGTAGGCCCGCATGTTCAGGTGCGCCCCGCGGCAGCTGGGACGGCCCGTCCACCGGGACGGTGGACGGGCCGTGAGGTCGTCAGCCGGACAGGGGCAGGTCATGTCGCGGCGCTGCTGGGGGGTGACGAGGGTGACGACGCTGCCGGACTCGCCGGCCCGCGCGGTACGGCCGCCGCGGTGGAGGTAGTCCTTGTGGTCGGTCGGCGGGTCCACGTTGACGACGAGGTCGAGGTTGTCGACGTGGATGCCGCGGGCGGCGACGTTCGTCGCGACCACGACGGTGACGTGCCCGGTCTTGAACGGGGCGAGGGTGCGGGTGCGTTGCGGCTGTGACTTCCCGCCGTGGAGGCCGACGGCCCGGACACCGCTGTCGAGGAGGTCCTGGGTGAGGCGGTCCACGGCGTGCTTGGTGTCGAGGAACATGATCAACGGCCCTCACGCGTGGCGATCTGCGTCGTCGTCCGGTGCTTGTCCGCGCCCTGGACGTGCAGGACGTGGTGCTCCACCGTGGTGACCGCACCCTGGGAGGGGTCCACGGAGTGGACGACGGGGTCGGCGAGGCAGCGGCGGACCAGGAGGTCGACGTTGCGGTCCAGCGTCGCGGAGAACAGCATCCGCTGCCCTCCGGGACGGACCTGGTCCAGGAGCGCGGTGACCTGGGGCATGAAGCCCATGTCGGCCATCTGGTCGGCCTCGTCGAGGACGGTGACCGCGACCTGGTCCAGCCGGCAGTCGCCACGGTCGATGAGGTCCTTGAGGCGGCCGGGTGTGGCCACGACGACCTCCGCGCCGCCGCGCAGTGCGCTCGCCTGCCGGCCGATCGGCATCCCGCCGACGACGGTGGCCAGACGCAGCCGCACGGCGCGGGCGTACGGGGTGAGGGCTTCGGTGACCTGCTGGGCGAGGGTCTTGCCCGAACCGGTCCCGCCGCGGCCCAGTACGTCGCGGCCCGCCAGGGAGTTCGGCCTTCCTTGATACGGCGCGTATCGAGGAATTCCGGCAGCGAATGAACAGCGTCGGTAATCACAGGCACGGCCGAATGAAATGCGAAAGCAAGCGGCTCGAACCGGGTCGACTAAATGTCGACGCGCAAGCGAGCGAGCGAAAGAAGTGCGGGTGACGCAGGTTCAGGTAGAAGACCTGCGAAATGCGCATGGCTGGGGCCCGCACCCCGAAGGATGCGGGCCCCAGCTACGTGTTACGCGTCAGCGTCAGGCGGAGACGATGTTCTCGGCCGTCGGGCCCTTCTGGCCCTGCGCGATGTCGAAGGTGACCTTCTGGCCTTCCTGGAGCTCGCGGAAGCCCTGGGCGGCGATGTTCGAGTAGTGGGCGAACACGTCAGCGCCGCCACCGTCCTGCTCGATGAAGCCGAAGCCCTTTTCCGCGTTGAACCACTTCACGGTGCCAGCAGCCATGTCATTTCTCCTTTGGGCAGTACATCGGCATCCGTACCGTACGAACGCCGTGTCGCCGCGATGATGCCCTGCCCGGAAAAAGACCGGAAATACACAGCGCTTCCGTCCGGCACGCGGCCTGCGGGAGCACTCGAAGTTTTTGGGTACCAAAACTGCAACTGACATCGACAGTAGCACGTCGCCGCATCCTGCGGGCGTCGAATATTTCCCCCTGTGCGTCGCCGACAAAAACCCTCTCCGCGATGGCTGTCAAATTCTCAGGCCGCGAGCACAGGTATTCAGGTCCTCGCCGGCGAGGTAGGTGCAGGCGCCGGCCAGGTCTTCCGCCGGGATGCGCAGAACGTTCCGCAGCTTCCGCCCCGGGACTCCGAGGAGACGGTTGCCTTCGGTGGCTTCGGAGAGGGTGGTCAGGACCCGTTCGCGGTAGACCTGCCGCTCGCGGAGTGTCGCCGTGATCGAGTCCTTTGGTTCGTGCGAAGGGCCACTGCCGCTCAGACTTCGTCGGCGTGGGCGCCCGCACCATGGGACGTACAAGACGCGGTATTCCCTTCGGGGTGGCGCGAGAGGCCGGCGGCCGGACGATGGCCGGGAACGGCTCACTGGAGTGGTGGGCCGCGATCCGTGCGTCGTGCTGGGCGTTGACCCGGTGGATCGGGCGCATGCCGAACGCAATCAGCAGGGCTCCTGCCGCGAGCGCCATCAGGATCTCCATGACGTCACCTCCACGGGTTACCGCGCAGCAGGATCATCCGCGCTCCGACGACCGGGTGCCGGAGCGTCGGCGGGGCAGATCCGCCGTCGGTCTCCCAGGCGTCCTCGCCGCCTCGGGCCTCCCGCATACGGCGGCCGGTCGCGGCTTCGTCGGACATCAGGACACCGGCGGCCAGGACGCCGCCGGGGAGGGCGGCGGCGGCCATGAGGCGCGCGGCCGCCGCGGGTTCGGTCTCGGGCGGGATCACCAGCAGGTCGGAGCAGCCGACGGTGTAGGAGAGCAGGATCATCTTGTCGGGATCCTGTTCGGTGAACCAGCCCGCGTGCACGGTGTGTCCGAGGGCGGGAACCTTGTGCGGGACGACGGGCCAGCGGGTGGGGTTCACCGTGACGCGTGATGCGCCCGAAGCGGCCCTCCAACGCGTCGACCAGCGGCGGAAGCTCGGTGGCGAGGTCACGCGAGCGAGGCCACCAGGCACCGCCCGAGAGGCCGCCCCCGTCCGGAAGTGGTACTCATGGCCGCCTCTGCCACACCGTCAGCCCGCCCCGGAAACATCAGGAGAGTCGTCGCCGCGAGCCTCGTCGGGACCACCATCGAGTGGTACGACAACTCATCCGACCAGAGCTACCACCTGCAACTTTTCGGCACGCGGAACGTCTGAGTCAGCACCAAACCAGCACGGGATCCGGAGTCGGCCGCCCCTCCTTCGTGCAGCGATACGCGCTAAGCACGACGGCCGAGCCCCGAGAGTTCCGACTCCAACACAGACGTGCAGTAACAGCGTCAGCTGTTGCGCTTACCGGATCAGGTGCCGGAGGAGCCCCGTCCGGCACCTGATCCGGCCTGGGCCAGGGACCGGACCGCCGCCGTTCAGACCACCTCCCGTACCGTCGGGAAGTGGCACGACGCCACGTGGTCGGCCGCGTGGGCGGTCGGCTCCGGGGCCTGCGTCTCGCAGCGCTCGCGCTGATCCGGGTCCAGTCGCGCGTACACGGGGCAGCGGCCCCTGAACCGGCAGCCCTCGTAGCGCCGGGTGGGGCTCGGCGGGTCGCCCGCCAGCAGGATCCGACCGCGCTGCCGCTCGCGCTCGCGTTCCGGGTCGGGCAGCGGTACCGCGGACAGGAGCGCCTGGGTGTACGGGTGGCGGGGCCGCTCGAAGACGTCCCGGACGGCACCGGCCTCGACCGTCCGCCCGAGGTAGACGACGCTGACCCGGTCGGCGATGTGCCGTACGACGGACAGGTCGTGCGAGACGAAGAGATATGCGAGCCCCAGCTCCGACTTGAGTCGGCGCAGCAGGTTCAGGACCCCTGCCTGGACGGAGACGTCGAGCGCGGAGACGGGTTCGTCGAGCACGAGCAGCTTCGGCCGCACGGAGAGCGCCCTGGCGATCCCGATGCGCTGGCGCTGCCCGCCGGAGAACTCGTGCGGGAAGCGTTCGGCCGCGGCCCGGTCGAGCCCGACCTGGTCGAGCAGCTCCGGGACCCGCCGGGCGACGCTCGCCCGGTCGGCCCCCTGCGCGCGGAGCGGTTCGGCGATGATGTCGCCGACCGGCATGCGGGGGTCGAGGCTTGCCATCGGGTCCTGGAAGACGATCTGCACCTGGCCGCGCAGAGCCCGTCGCCCGGCCTTGGTCAGCGTGGCCGTGGCCTTTCCGAACAGCTCGATGTCGCCGCCCTCGGGCCGGGCGAGGTGGAGGAGTTCGAAGAGGGTGGTGGACTTCCCCGAGCCCGACTCCCCCACCAGCGCGAGGGTCTCCCCGGCGCGAATGGCGAGGTCGACCCCGTCCACGGCGTGCACCGTCCCGACCCGCCGCTTGAAGGCGGCCCCCTTGAGCACGGGGAACGTCTTGACGAGCCCGGTCACCGCGAGCACCGTTTCCCCGGTGGTGCGCTCGGGTGCCCGCGGAATCTCGGGCACGGGATAGACGTCGAGTACGCCGAGCCCCTTCTCCACGATCTCACCGGCACGGACGCAAGCGGCGAGGTGACCTCCACCGTCCCGCACCGCCGGCCGCAGCCCCGGGACGGTCTGCGTGCAGCGTTCCTCCGCCATCGGGCAGCGCGGCGCGAAGGCGCATCCCGGACCCGCCCGCCCGGCCGCGGGCGGCGATCCGGGGATGGGGACGAGCACGCCGCCACCCCCGTCGAGCCGGGGCACCGCCCCGATCAGCCCCATCGTGTAGGGCATCGCGGGGCGCCCGAACACCTCGGAGGCCGTCCCCGTCTCGACGATGCGCCCCGCGTACATCACGGCGACCCGGTCCGCCATCCCCGCGATGACTCCGAGGTCGTGGCTGACCAGGACCAGCGCCGCCCCGGTCTCCCGCTGGGCCGTGCGCAGCACGTCGAGGATCTGGGCCTGGATGGTGACGTCCAGGGCCGTCGTCGGCTCGTCGGCGAGCAGGACGTCCGGGTCGTTGGCCATGGCCATGGCGATCATGGCGCGTTGCCGCATCCCGCCCGAGAACTCGTGCGGGAACGCCTGGGCGCGCAGGGCGGGTTCGGGGATGCCGACCAGGTCGAGGAGTTCCACGGCCCGCGCCCGCGCCCGGTCCCGCGAGACGTCCTGGTGGGCGCGTACCGCCTCCGCGATCTGGTCCCCGATCCGGTACACCGGGGTGAAGGCGGACAGCGGGTCCTGGAACACCATCCCGATGCGCTGCCCGCGCACCGCCGTCAGCGCTGTGTCCGATGCGCCGACCAGCTCGGTCCGGCCGAGCCGCGCCGAGCCACGCACGGCGGCGTTGGCCGGCAGCAGACCCAGCATCGCGAGCGCGGTCGCCGACTTGCCCGACCCCGACTCCCCGACCAGGCCGAGCACTTCACCGCGGGCGAGCGAGAAGCTGACCCCGCGCACGGCGGGGATCCCGTCGAAGTCGACCTCCAGGTCCGTGACGGACAGCACTGCGCGGGTCGCACTCATCGGCCGACTCCCTTCGATCCGGCGCGGGTGGGCTTGGGGGACCGCGTCGACGTGGGGTCGAGCGCGTCCCGCAGGCCGTCCCCCACCAGGTTCACCGCGAGGACGAACACGATCAGCAGCCCGGCGGCGAAGAAGAACATCCAGGGGTAGGTGACCGCCGCCCCCGTGGTGCTCGCGATCAGCGTGCCGAGCGAGACGTCCGGCGCCTGCACACCGAATCCGAAGTACGAGAGCGCGGTCTCGCTCATCACCGCGCCGCCGACGGCGATCGTCGCGTCGATGATGAGGAACGAGGCGATGTTGGGCAGGATGTGCCGCCAGATGATCTGCAGCGGCCCCACGCCCATGTACACGGCCGCCTTGACGAACTCCCGCTCCTTCAGCGACAGCGTCATCGACCGCACCACCCGCGCCGTGATCATCCACCCGAACACGGCGAGCAGCCCGACGAAGGCGACCCAGCCGCCGCTGCGCAGCCGCGGCGAGACGATCGCGATGATCAGGAACGACGGGAAGACGAGCAGCAGGTCGACGAAGAACATCAGCAGCCGGTCCGGCCAGCCGCCGAAGTACCCGGCGCAGGCGCCGAACAGCGAGGCGAGGACCGTCGAGAACAGCGCCACCAGCAGCCCGATGACCAGGGACTTCTGGAGCCCGCGGACGGTCTGCGCGAAGACGTCCTGGCCGATCCGGTTGGTGCCCCACCAGTGGTCGGCGCTGGGCGCTGACCGCAGCGCGGTGTAGTCGATGTGGCTGTAGTCCCACGGGCTGACGAGCGGTCCGGCGAAGGCGAGCAGGAAGAGCAGGAGCAGGACGGCGGTGCCCACCAGCGCGCTGCGGTTGCGCAGGAAGCGGCGCACTACGACGGTGGTGCGCCCGGCGGGACGGGCGATGCTCGGCGCGCCCGGGACGCTGCTCTCGATGACGGCGGTCATGGTCGGCGTTCTCCTGGATCAGGCGTCTGGATCAGGCGTTGCGGATGCGCGGGTCGAGCGCGGCGTGCAGCACGTCCGCGAGGAAGCCGGACAGGAGCACCGTCACGGCGGCGAACACGTTGACGGCGACGACCGAGTTGACGTCGTTCTTGCCGATGGAGGAGATGAACCATTCGCCCATCCCGTGCCAGCCGAAGATCGTCTCGGTGAAGGTGGCGCCGGTGAACAGGGCCAGGAATCCGTAGCTGAAGTACGTCGACATGGGAATCAGGGCGGTTCGCAGGCCGTGTTTGAGCAGCACCGTCCGGCGGCTGAGGCCCTTGGCGGCGGCGGTGCGCAGGTAGTCCGAGCCGAGCACGTCCAGCATGGTGGAGCGCTGGTAGCGGCTGTAGCCGGCGATCACGCCGAGCCCGATGGAGATGGTGGGCAGCAGCAGGTGGACGCCCCGGTCCTTGAACACCACCCAGAAGCCGGTCTCGGCGCCGGGGCTCTTCTCGCCGGTGAACTGGATGACGTCGGTACCGGTCTTCGTGTTGAACCAGATCGCGCCGATCTTCAGCAGAACAGCCAGCAGAAAGACGGGAGTCGAGAGCAGCACGAAGGAGGCGAGCGTCATTGCCCGGTCGGAGAACCGGTATTGGCGCACCGCCGTCCAGGCCCCGGCGAGGACTCCGATCACGGTCCCGGCGATCGTGCCGAAGAGCAGCAGCCGCAGACTGACGCCGATCCGTCGCCCGAACTCGGCGCCCACCGGGGTTCCGTCGATGGTCTGCCCGAGGTCGCCGCGCAGGGCGTGTCCGGCCCAGGCGGAGAAGCGGGAGACGAGCGGGGTGTGGTCGTTGACGCCGAGCGCGGTGAGGTGGTGTTCCACCGAGGCGGGCGACAAAGGGGGTTGGCGGCCCTCGTAGTACGCCCGCGGATCGAGCGCGTAGGAGGCGAGCAGGTACGAGAGACAGACGGCGGCCAGCAGCAGCACGGCGTAGTAGCCGAGCCGCTTGGCCAGGTAGGCGGCCACGGGTGTGAACCTCCGCAAGTGCTCGTGATCCACAGGGGATCGTCAGGAGAACGCGACACCCGGAAGTGGTCCGGGGATCACGGCCGCGGCAGGTCAACCTGGTGAACTCGTCGGCTTGTTGACACATCCTGACCGCTGTTTGTTGCGGACATGCTAAGAAAACATAGCGGGATTCCAGCAGGCCTCCCCCCGGAGCGCAAGATCTCCTACGGTCGGCCCTGCCGCGGTCCCGCTCAGGCCGCCCCACAACCGGAGGAAGTGTCCCGATGCGCAGAACCACGGTCATCGCCGCAGCCGCAGCCCTGTCGGCCACCTTGCTGGTGTCCGCCTGCGACTCCTCCGGCGCGGACGACGACGCATCGGCGAAGAAGGAGGCGGCGCCGGCGGTCGACGGGCAGAACATCAACGCACAGCCGGTGAGCGCCCTCAAACAGGGCGGCTCGCTCAGGATCGCCATCGACCAGTGGATCACCCAGTACAACGTCAACCAGGTGGACGGGCAACAGGGCGACGGCGCGGAGATCGCCAGGACCGTGCTTCCGCACCTCTTCTACGCGGACGCGAAGGGGGTCGGTCAGCCGAACCCCGCCTTCCTGGCCTCGGCGAAGGTCGTCTCGACCAGCCCGCAGGTGGTGGAGTACCAGCTCAATCCGAAGGCGCGATGGTCCGACGGAACGCCGCTGGGCTGGAAGGACTTCGAGGCGCAGTGGAAGGCGCAGAACGGCTCCGACAAGGCGTACGAGGCGGCGGACACCTCCGGCTACGACCAGATCGCAAAGGTCGAGCAGGGCACCGACGAGCACGGGGTGAAGGTCACGTTCAACACGCCGTACGCCGACTGGCCGCGGCTCTTCGACCCGCTGTACCCGGCCGCGTACACCGACACCCCCGAGAAGTTCAACAAGGGCTGGGCGGAGAAGGCGCCGGTCACCTCGGGCGCCTTCAAGATCGGCACCTACGACAAGACCGCGCAGACCATCACGCTGGTTCCCGACCCGCAGTGGTGGGGTGACAAGCCCAAGCTGGACTCGCTCGTCTACCGCGTCCTGGACCGCTCGGCGCGAACCGAGGCCTTCCTCAACAAGGAGCTGGACGAGGCGCCCGCGCTGCTGCCCGAGGACTACAAGCGGCTGGTCAAGGACCCCGCGACGGACATCCGGCGCGGGGCCCGCTGGGACGAGGTCCACATCACCCTCAACGCCGGGCGCGGCCCGCTCCAGGACGTCAAGGTGCGCAACGCGCTCCAGGCGGCCATCGACCGCAAGGGCATCAACGCCAGCTTCGCCAAGGACCTCTCCTTCGAACTGAAGCCGCTGAACAACCACTTCTTCATGCCGAACCAGGCGGGCTACAAGGACAACTCCAGCGAGTTCGACACCTACGACCCGGCGAAGGCGAACAAGCTCCTCGACGAGGCCGGCTGGAAGGACGCGGGCCAGGGCAAGCCGCGGACCAAAGATGGCAAGGAGCTGACCCTGGACTACACCCTCAGCGCGGGCGGTTCCTCCTCACAGGAGGACCAGGCCCAGTTGGTGCAGCAGCAGTTGAGCGCCGTCGGCGTGAAGGTCGACATCAAGAAGGTCCCGGCGAACGACTACTTCGGCAAGTTCGTGAACACCGGGAACTTCGACCTCGTCAGCTTCCGCAACGTCGACGAGGCCTACACCTCGAAGCTCATCCCGGTCTTCCAGCAGCCGCAGGGCAACAACCTCTTCCAGAACTTCGGTTCGGTCGGCAGCCCGCGAATCGACGAGCTGCTGAAGAAGGCCGGCCAGACCACGGACCGCGCCGAGGCGTTGAAGCTCTACAACGAGGCCGACGTCGAGATCTTCAAGCTGGGCCACTCCATCGAGCTGTACCAGCGCCCGGAGATCACGGCGGTCCGCAAGGGCCTCGCCAACTACGGCGCGGTCGGCCTCGCGGACGTCGACTACACGAAGGTGGGCTGGCAGAACTGACGCGGGCGGAGCGGACGGTCCGGGCGGATGTCCGACCGGGTATCCGGCCGGGTGTCCGACCGGGCGGCCCGGCCGGGCAGGGCAATATCCGGGCCTCCCGACTGATCCGCCGTGCCCACGCCGAGCGCGACTGGCACGCCTACGAGCCCTCGTGCGCGCCCATGGCCACCGACACCTCCTGGAGGGAGGCCTCGGGTACCGCCCTGGTCGGCTGCCTCGTGGATGGGACCTTCACCCCCTGACGGCGCCGCCGTTCGTGCCCGTAGGCCGGGCGCGGGGAAACGTACGGTCCCAGGGGGAGTTCGCCCCACTCCGGCCGGTGGATCTGGTAGGAGCCGGACCAGGTGACCTCCGTCGCCGTGATTTGGACCCTCGCGAGCAGGGGCCAGCAGGTGTCGATCCCGCAGGGACAGCCCAGGAGGCACAGGGCACCGGGCATACGGCCTCCTTTCCAGGGGACGTAGTACCCACATCCAGGGAGCCCGGTGCGTCGCGGAGATGCTCGAGTCGAGCCGGCGATCACCCTCCGGTTCGCCGGCGCTCACGCGGCGAGTCCGAAGGGTGACCGCGTACCCTGCACGCACCTCGTCACCCAGGGCGTCACACCAGCAAGGGACCGCCGCAGCGTTCGGCGCCGTCCTTCATCGCGATCAGATTGGCCACCACGTAAGAGATCTGGTTCCGGGCGTGCCAGTCGGTCGGGAAGTAGGTGACCA
The DNA here is from genome assembly GCF_040648015.1 of Streptomyces sp. NPDC029216. Taxonomy (NCBI): domain Bacteria; kingdom Bacillati; phylum Actinomycetota; class Actinomycetes; order Kitasatosporales; family Streptomycetaceae; genus Streptomyces; species Streptomyces sp. NPDC029216. The sequence goes on from NZ_JBEZWL010000018.1 coordinate 75,229, forward strand.
GCCGTGAGTTCTGGAACCGGGCCTGGATCTCCGGTACGAAGGCACGGTACTGATTGTCGGTGTAGTACCAGAACGAGTTCTCGTTGTAGTAGGCGACATGTGTCGGGTCCTGGTAGGCGCCCCGGCCGTCGGAGCTGGGAGTGAGGGTGAGGAGCATGCCGCCAGGTGCCAGCAGGCGGTACAGCTCATTGATCAGCGGAACCTTCGCGGGCACGTGTTCCAGGAAGTCCACCGCCCTGAGCAGACCGACCGAGTTGTCCGGGAGGTCCAGGGGTGCGGGCAGCGTGGCAATGATGTCGACTCCGTCCCGTGCGTACTGGTCCACTCCCAGGTAGCCGGGCGGCTTGCGGTGCGCGGCGCCGAGGTCCAGTGCGAGCAGCCCGCGCCGCTTGGTCCAGGCGAGCGCGTTGGGCTCGATGTATTTGTCGTACAGGGCGACGGTCTCGCGCTGGATGTGCGCGTTGATCTCGGTGTCGCGCTGGGTGTTGTCGGGATGCATGCGTTGCATGTACAGGCATCGCGGGATGCAGTGGAAGTCACCGGCCTGGAAGAGACGGCACATCAAGTCCTGGTCGTCCAGCACCGTGCGCGTGGCGTCGTACCCGCCGACCTGCTCGTAGGTGTCCCTGCGGAACGCCCGCACATGGTTGGGGGCGTACCAGATGTAAGACACGTTGTGCGGCGTCGGCGCCATGGCGATCGCTTGCAGGAGACGGCGACCGTCGACGTCCACCTCCTCGTACTGCCAGCCGTTCGCCTCGTTGAACCGCGTGTCGTCCCGGTTTCCGTCCTCGGTGATCTGAGCGGTGTGGCTGTAGACGAAGACGGCGTCGGGATGCTCGTCGAAGGCCTTCGCCAGTTCCGCCAGGCAGTCCTTCGCCAGCAGGTCGTCGTGGTCGAGCTCGACGAGGATCTCGCCGCGTGCCACTTCGCAGGCACGGCGTTTGGCGGCTCCAACCCCCCGGATGCCGTCCGCGACCTCCAGCCGGACACGGTCGTCGGGGCGTTCCGGCCGCCATCGCGCGCCGTTGTTGAGGAGGACGATCCACTCCCAGTCGGAGCAGGTCTGCGCTTGCAGGGTGGCGAGGCATTCGTCCAGGAAACGCGGTCGGTGGCTGGGGGTGAAGACGGAGAACCTCGGGGTCGGGGAAGAAGTCATTCCGTGGTACCTACCTGAGTGGCTGTCAGTGCTGCGCTCGCGGAATCCCGGAACTCCTCCGGGACGAACTGTAGAAGCGACGGGTCGGCGCGGACGGCGAGGCCGAAGGCTTCCCCGGCCTCTTTTTCCCGGCTCTTCCTCGCCAGGGCCCGTCCAAGGTGCAGATGGGCCGTGGCGGCCTTGGGGTCGGCCCCCACGATGTGCCGCAGGATCGCGATGGCCTCGTCGGGGTGGTTCGACTCGACCAGAAGCGCCTTGTTGTAGAGGGCAGATTCGAAATTCGGGTCGATCTTGAGGGCGTGGTCGTAAGCCGCGCGTGCGTCGGCTGTCCTGTTGTCGTGCTGGGCGATGACGCCGAGGTTGTACCAGGCGAGTTTGCCGGCGGGGTTCACGTTCAGGTCCAGGACCTGTCGGAAGCTATGCGTCGCCCCGGTGAAATCCTTGGCCTCGCCCTGTTTGATGCCTGCTTGGAGCAGTGCCTCCGCCCGCGCGGCACGCTTGGCCGCAGGTGACTCGGGCCCGGACGCAGTCGAAGACGTGATCTCGGGGTCCCGTGTGAGCAGGTGGACCCAACCGGTGGCCACATTGGCGACCACGACTGCCGCGGCGAGTCCGGTCCACAGTGCGATCCGCGTCTTCACGGGGGTCTACCTCGCCGATCCGGTGACGCGACTGAGCCGGGCGGCAGGGGCGAGCACCGTCGGCTGCACGGACGATGCTCGCGGACGTCGTTGACCAGTGCGGCCGTGTGCGCCGGCCGGCTGGTCAGGAGAGTTCACGGTGCGGGGGTTCACGGCGCGCATACCGCGTAGACGGTAATTGCGCCCACGCCGTTGGTGGTGGTCTGCCAGCCAGTAGCCGGGGAACCCCCGACAGGACGGGAGCTGAGCACCTGGAGGTTGACGACCGACGTGCTCTGGTAGCCGCCGCCGACGGCGAATGTACCAGCGGGGCAAAAGACCGTGGATTGGCCTGTGCCGCTGTTGGAGACGACCGTGCTCTGCGCCCCGGGACTCGCGCCCTGGACCCCTTGGAAGCCCTGGTTGCCTTGGAATCCCTGAGTGCCCTGCGCACCGGGGCCGCCCTGACTTCCCTGGGCACCGGCACCGCCCTGGAACCCCTGCGCGCCCTGCGGACCGACGCTGCCTTGGCTGCCTTGCGCGCCGGTGCTGCCCTGGACGCCTTGCGCGCCCGCAGCTCCTTGGCTGCCCTGTGCACCGGTACCGCCCTGGAACCCCTGGAAGCCCTGGCTGCCCTGGGCTCCAGCTCCACCCTGGAAACCCTGATTGCCCTGTGTGCCCTGCGGACCGACGCCGCCCTGACTGCCTTGCACGCCCGTGCTGCCCTGGACGCCTTGCGCGCCCGCGGCCCCTTGGCTGCCCTGTGCACCCGTACCGCCCTGGAACCCCTGGAAACCCTGGGTCCCCTGGCTGCCCTGTGCGCCGGTGTCGCCCTGGAAACCCTGACTGCCCTGTGTGCCCTGCGCACCGACGCCGCCCTGACTGCCCTGCACGCCGGTACTGCCCTGGACGCCCTGCACGCCCACAGCCCCTTGGCTGCCCTGCGCACCAGTACCGCCCTGGAACCCCTGGCTGCCTTGCGTGCCCTGGCTGCCCTGTGCGCCGGTGTCGCCCTGGAAACCCTGACTGCCTTGCGTGCCCTGCGCGCCGACGCCGCCCTGACTGCCCTGCACGCCAGTGCTGCCCTGGACGCCTTGCGCACCCGCAGCCCCTTGGCTGCCCTGTGCACCAGTACCGCCCTGGAAACCCTGGCTGCCTTGCGTGCCTTGTGTGCCCTGCGCGCCGGTGTCGCCCTGGAAACCCTGACTGCCCTGTGTGCCCTGCGCACCGACGCCGCCCTGACTGCCCTGCACGCCCGTGCTGCCCTGGACGCCCTGCGCACCCGCAGCCCCTTGGCTGCCCTGCGCACCAGTACCGCCCTGGAACCCCTGGCTGCCTTGCGTGCCTTGTGTGCCCTGCGCGCCGGTGTCGCCCTGGAAACCCTGACTGCCTTGCGTGCCCTGCGCACCGACGCCGCCCTGACTGCCCTGCACGCCCGTGCTGCCCTGGACGCCCTGCACGCCCACAGCCCCTTGGCTGCCCTGTGCACCAGTACCGCCCTGGAAACCCTGGAAACCCTGCGTGCCCTGGCTGCCCTGCGCGCCGGTGTCGCCCTGGAAACCCTGGCTGCCTTGTGTGCCTTGTGTGCCTTGTGTGCCGGTGTCGCCCTGGAACCCTTGACTGCCTTGGACTCCGGCGTCGCCCTGGCTGCCCTGGCTGCCCTGCGGGCCGATATCGCCCTGGCTGCCCTGGCTGCCGACTTCCCCCTGGCTGCCCTGGACGCCGGCTCCACCCTGGAACCCCTGGCTGCCCTGGAACCCCTGACTGCCCTGGAACCCCTGCACACCAGTTTCGCCCTGACTGCCCTGACTGCCCTGGAACCCCTGGGCGCCGGGGCTGCCCTGACTGCCCTGCGGGCCGGCTCCCGAACCACCCGGACTGCCCTGCGCACCCTGGAAACCCTGCGGACCGATACCACCCTGAGCACCCTGCACACCGGCGCCGCCCTGGACACCGGGACCACCCTGGCTGCCAGGGACGCCCTGGGATCCCGGCGTGCCCATGTCGCCCTGCGTCCCCTGACTGCCCTGACTGCCGGAACCACCCTGACTTCCCTGAGCTCCGGTGCCACCCTGACTGCCCTGGCTGCCCTGCGTACCGGTCTCGCCCTGGCTCCCCTGGGTTCCGATTCCCTGGAACCCTTGCGCACCGGTGTCGCCCTGGAACCCCTGACTGCCCTGGGTTCCTTGCGCACCGGTGTCGCCCTGGAACCCCTGGCTGCCCTGCGCGCCCTCGTCGCCCTGGCTGCCCTGACTTCCCTGCGCGCCGGCACCGCCCTGGCTGCCCTGGGCACCAGCGGTGCCCTGGCTGCCCTGACTTCCCTGCGTTCCCGCGTCACCTTGGCTGCCCTGGGCACCGACACCACCCTGGCTACCCTGCGGCCCGGCACCACCCTGGCTGCCCTGCGCGCCCTCGTCGCCCTGGCTGCCCTGACTTCCCTGCGCGCCGACGCCGCCCTGGCTGCCCTGGGCACCAGCGGTGCCCTGGCTGCCCTGACTTCCCTGCGCCCCCGCGTCACCCTGGCTGCCCTGGGCACCGACACCGCCTTGACTGCCCTGCGGCCCGGCACCACCCTGGCTGCCCTGCGCGCCCTCGTCGCCCTGGCTGCCCTGGCTGCCCTGGCTGCCTGTACTGCCCTGGCTTCCCTGGGCACCAGCGGTGCCCTGGCTGCCCTGACTTCCCTGCGTTCCCGCGTCACCTTGGCTGCCCTGGGCACCGACACCACCCTGGCTGCCCTGCGGCCCGGTACCGCCCTGGGTGCCCTGCGCGCCTTCGTCGCCCTGGCTGCCCTGACTTCCCTGGCTGCCTGTACTGCCCTGGCTTCCCTGGACTCCAGCACCGCCTTGACTGCCCTGATTGCCCTGCGGGCCGATATCGCCCTGGGTGCCCTGGGCTCCGATACCGCCCTGGCTGCCCTGCGGCCCGGTACCGCCCTGGGTGCCCTGGGCTCCGGCGTCGCCTTGCGTGCCCTGGCTGCCCTGGGCTCCGTCGCCGCCCTGGCTGCCCTGCGGCCCGGCACCGCCCTGGCTCCCCTGGACACCCTGCGTCCCCATTTCGCCCTGGCCGCCTTGGACTCCGGCGTCGCCCTGGCTGCCCTGGCTGCCCTGCGGGCCGATATCGCCCTGGCTGCCCTGGCTGCCGACTTCCCCCTGGCTGCCCTGGACGCCGGCTCCGCCCTGGAACCCCTGGCTGCCCTGGAACCCCTGACTGCCCTGGAACCCCTGCACACCAGTTTCGCCCTGACTGCCCTGACTGCCCTGGAACCCCTGGGCGCCGGTGCTGCCCTGACTGCCCTGCGGACCGGCTCCCGAACCACCCGGACTGCCCTGCGCACCCTGGAAACCCTGCGGACCGATACCACCCTGAGCACCCTGCACACCGGCGCCACCCTGGACACCGGGACCACCCTGGCTGCCAGGGACGCCTTGGGATCCTGGCGTGCCGGTGTCACCCTGAAAACCCTGACCGCCTTGGCTTCCCTGGGTTCCGATCCCGCCCTGATTGCCCTGATTTCCCTGCGGGCCGGCGTCTCCCTGACTGCCCTGCGAGCCCGTACTGCCCTGGTTGCCCTGCGCCCCGGCACCGCCCTCGCTGCCTTGGCTGCCCTGGATTCCGGCGATCCCCTGACTTCCCTGCGGGCCGGCGTCACCCTGACTACCCTGCGCCCCGAGACCGCCCTGACTGCCCGAACCTCCCTGCGCCCCAGCGTCACCCTGACTACCCTGCGCTCCGGTACCGCCCTGGTTGCCCTGCGCCCCGGCACCGCCCTGGCTGCCTTGGCTGCCCTGGGTTCCAGCGGCCCCCTGACTTCCCTGCGGGCCGGCGTCACCCTGACTGCCCTGCGCCCCGAGACCGCCCTGACTGCCCGAACCTCCCTGCGGGCCTGCCCCGCCCTGGCTGCCCTGCGAGCCCGTACTGCCCTGGTTGCCCTGCGCCCCGGCACCGCCCTGGCTGCCTTGGCTGCCCTGGGTTCCGGCGGTCCCCTGACTTCCCTGCGGGCCGGCGTCACCCTGACTACCCTGCGCCCCGAGACCACCCTGACTGCCCTGGGCACCGGTACCACCCTGGCTGCCCTGGGCTCCGGTACCGCCCTGGTTGCCCTGCGCCCCGGCACCGCCTTGGCTGCCTTGGCTGCCCTGGGTTCCGGCGGTCCCCTGACTTCCCTGCGGGCCGGCGTCGCCCTGACTACCCTGCGCCCCGAGACCACCCTGACTGCCCTGCGCCCCGAGACCGCCCTGACTGCCCTGACTTCCCTGCGGGCCTGCCCCGCCCTGGCTGCCCTGGGACCCGGTGCCCTGAGAACCCTGACTGCCCTGGGAGCCCTGACTGCCTTGGGAGCCCTGGGACCCGGTGCCCTGACTGCCCTGCGAGCCCTGGAATCCCTGCGTGCCTTGGAATCCCTGAGTGCCCTGCGTGCCCTGCAAGCCCTGAGTGCCTTGGAATCCCTGAGTGCCCTGGGGGCCTTGGGGGCCTTGGGAGCCCTGGGGGCCCTGGGGGCCTGGTGGGCGGGGGTGCGGGCTCGGGTGCTCATGAGGCTTGCCATGGCCCGTCCCATGCCCCCCTGGTTCGTCCCCGTGGCCACCGTGATCACCGTCGTCACCGTGACCACCGTCGTCACCACGACCGCCGTCACCCCCGTGACCACCGTCGTCACCACGACCACCGTCGTCCCCGTGACCACCGTCGTCCCCGTGACCACCGTCGTCACCACGACCGCCGTCGTCACCACGACCGCCGTCGCCCCCGTGACCACCGTCGTCACCACGACCACCGTCGTCACCACGACCGCCGTCGCCCCCGTGACCACCGTCGTCACCACGACCACCGTCGTCATCGGCCCTCCGCGGTGGGCGGGGCTCGAAGTCGGCACTCACAGCACCGTTCGAGCCTGGCACACCGATGGAGTAATCGGCGGACGTAGCTGTCGCGTTGGCTGGAGCGGTTGTTGACGAACCGAGATTGACAAGCAATCCAAGAGTTCCCGACGCCGCGAGCGTAGTGACGGCCCGGATCCACGATCTGCGAAGTGACTGACGCTTCATGTCGGAACCTTCCCGCAGGCTGAAAACCGATACGCCGAGGGGGGTGACGGGTCACATGGGCATGCCACACCATCACGTCGGACGGCATGAATGAGCGGCCAAGCTGTTGCGCAGTCGTGCCAGCAGCAGTGTGCCGGGACCCGATTCCACACCGCCGGTTGACAGCGAATGTCGCCGCACTTCATTCAATTGGCGTACGGTCCTGCATTCGGGCTGCTCGTCCTTCGCTCCCGAGGTCTGTCCGGGGCGGACGGCAAGAATAGATGCCCTCCGCCAGGCATACGTCGTACGACGGCAGCATCCCCCCCACCACCGCCTCGGCCCACGACGGTGCCGCCGCGTCCCGGGCGGAGAGCAGCGGTGCGTCGGCCGGCCACTCGATGCCCAGGTCAGGATCGAGCGGATGGACCGCGTGCTCGGCGGTCGGCCGGTACGTCGTCGAGCACAGGTACGTCAGGGTCGCGTCGTCGGTGAGCGCGCAGAAGCCATGGCCCAGCCCCTCGGGGAGACAGACCGCCCGACGCTCGATGTCGTCCAGCCGGATGCCCTCCCAACGGCCGAACGTGGGCGAGCCGACCCTCAGGTCGACCACCACGTCCCACACCGCACCGCGCACGCAGGTGACGTACTTGGCCTGCCCGGGTGGCACGTCGGCGAAGTGGATGCCGCGCACCACGCCCTTGGCGGACACCGAAAGATTGGCCTGGGCCAGTGATAGCGGCCTGCCCACCGCCTCCGCCAGCCGGTCGAAGCGGTACCACTCGGTGAACAGCCCGCGCTGGTCGCCGTGCACCTGCGGGACGATCTCGAACGCGCCGGCGATCGTCAACTCGCGGATTTTCACCGCACACCCTCCTCGAGCAGCCCGAGAAGGTACTGGCCGTAGCCGCTGTGGAGCAGCGGTTCTGCCAGCAGGCGCAGCTGGGAGTCGCCGACGAGTCCGGACCGCCAGACCGTCTCTTCGACGCAGCCGACCTTGAGGCCCTGCCGCTCCTCGATCACCCGGACGAACTCCGAGGCCTGGACCATCGAGGCGAAGGTCCCGGTGTCCAGCCAGGCCGTGCCCCGGTCGAGCGGGGTGACGTAGAGCTCGCCGGTGTCCAGATAGGCCCGGTTGACCTCCGTGATCTCCAACTCCCCACGAGCGCTGGGGCGAAGGCCTTGGGCGATCTCCACCGCCCGGTTGTCGTAGAAGTACAGCCCGGGCACCGCGTACCTGGATTTCGGACGGGCCGGCTTCTCCTCGATGCTCAGCACCTGGCCCAGCTCGTCGAACTCCACCACCCCGTACGCCGACGGGTCGGCGACGGGGTAGGCGAACACCCTGCCGCCCTTCATGTCGGAGTGCTGGGCGAGCCTGGTGCCGAGGCCGCTGCCGTGGAAGATGTTGTCGCCCAGGATCAGGGCGACAGGGCCGTCCTCGATGAAATCCGCACCGAGCACGAGGGCTTGCGCGATGCCCTCCGGGCGTACCTGCACCGCGTATTCAAGGCGGAGGCCCCATTGGCTGCCGTCGCCGAGCAGGCGGTGGAACTGGGGCTGGTCGGCGGCCGTGGTGACGATCAGGATTTCACTGATGCCGGCCATGACCAGGGTAGAAATAGGATAGTAAATCATCGGTTTGTCGAAGACCGGCAGCAGTTGTTTGGATACCGATCGAGTAAGCGGCCACAAGCGGGAACCAGTGCCACCGGCCAACAGAATGCCTCGCATGGCGACAGCGTATGACTTTGATGGCCGATTCGGCCATATGCCGAGTGGCGCTAGAATCTTCCCACTATGCGCATCCTGGTTACCGGCGGCGCCGGGTTTATCGGTTCCGAGTTCGTCCGCTCCGTGCTGAATGCGGACTCCGAGAGCAGAATCACCGTCCTGGACAACTTCACCTATTCGGGCGTCGGGGAAAACCTCGCGCCGGTGGCTCACCATCCCGGGTACGCCTGCGTGCGCGGTGACATCTGCGACGTGGAGACGGTGGACGCCGTGATGCCGGGTCACGACGCGGTGGTCCACTTCGCCGCCGAGTCCCACGTCGACCGCTCGATCGACGGCGCGGCAGCGTTCGTACGGACCAACGTCACCGGCACCCAGGTGCTGCTGGATGCCGCCCGCAAGCACGGCGTCGGCCGGTTCGTGCACGTCTCCACCGACGAGGTGTACGGCTCGATCGGCAAGGGCTCATGGACGGAGGAGTCGCCGCTCGCCCCCAACTCGCCGTACTCGGCGTCAAAAGCCGGCTCCGACCTGCTGGCACTCGCCTGCCACCGCACGCACGGCCTGGATGTCGTGGTGACCCGCTGCTCCAACAACTACGGGTCCCACCAGTTCCCGGAGAAGGTCATCCCCCTCTTCACCACGCACCTGCTCGAGGGGAAGAAGGTGCCGCTGTACGGGGACGGCGGCAACGTCCGCGACTGGCTGCACGTCTCCGACCACTGCCACGCCATCGAACTGGTGCTCCGCGGCGGCCGGGCCGGCGAGGTCTACCACATCGGCGGCGGAAGCGAGATCACGAACAAGGAGCTCACCGGCATGCTGCTCGAGGCAACCGGACACGGCTGGGACATGGTCCGGGAGGTACCCGACCGAAAGGGACACGACCGGCGCTACTCCCTCGACATCACCAAGATCCAACAAGAGTTGGGCTACCGGCCGCGGATCTCCTTCGCGGACGGCCTGGCCGCGACCGTCAACTGGTATCGCGACAACCGTGCCTGGTGGGAGCCGCTGAAGAGCCGGGCGGCACTGGCATGACCCGCTGGCTGGTCACCGGCTCCGGCGGGATGCTCGGTCGGGACGTGCGGACCCTGCTGACGGACGGGCAAGTCACCGCGCTCGATCGCGCCGCCCTCGACATCACCGACCCGGAGGCCGTCCGCACCGCAGTCTCCGGCCACGACGTGGTGATCAACTGCGCCGCCTGGACGGACGTCGACGGCGCCGAGGCCGCCGAGGCCACCGCCACCGCCGTCAACGGAACAGGCGTCCGCCACCTGGCTCACGCCTGCCGGGACAGCGGCGCTCGACTGCTGCATGTCTCCACCGACTACGTCCTGCCGGGAGACGGCACCGAGCCGTATTCCGAGTCGACCCCGACCGGTCCGGTCAACGCGTACGGCCGCAGCAAACTGGTCGGCGAACGGGCCGTTGCCGAAATTCTCCCCGATACCGGCTACATCGTGCGGACCGCCTGGCTGTACGGCGAGCACGGCCAGAACTTCGTCGCCACCATGCTCGGCCTGGCCGCCCGCAGGAGTACCGTCGAAGTCGTCAACGACCAGTACGGGCAGCCAACTTGGACGCACGATCTGGCTGGTCTCCTGGTGATGCTCGGCCACGCCGACAAGGCCCCGCCCGGTGTCTACCACTGCACCGCGACCGGCCACACCACCTGGTACGGCCTGGCCCGGGCGGCATACGAACTCAGCGGACTCGATCCGGACCGCATCCGCCCGACCGCATCGGCGGCATTCCCGCGCCCTGCCCGCCGGCCCACCTTCAGCGTCCTCGGCCACGCCCGCTGGGCCGCGGCGGGCCTGCCCGTACTCCCGCACTGGCGCACGTCACTCGCCGAGGCCCTGCACCGACCCTCGTTCACCGCCCTCGTGCACCAATAGGCGCCGGGAAGAGTGGCGGCGCGGAACCCAGCCTTTGGCCAGGACGAGCTCCGTGAGCGTTTTCAGCGTTGCCTCTCCAGGGTGAGGACAGCTTTGGTGATGACGGTCATGCGGTTCGGGCCTGGCGTTCGCAGATCCGGATCATCCGGTGGGTGCGGGCCGCGGCGAGGGCACGAGTGCGGCCCGGCAGGGCGGGCGAGATCCACAGCAGCTTGCCGGTCGGATCGGTGAGGATGTGGTTCAGCCGTACCGCGACGGTGTCCGTACGCGCCTTGCGCAGCGACTCCGCCTGAGCCCTGCCCCGGCCCACGGCGACCGCCTCGGCGAGATTGGCGAACAGGACCGTGAGCCAGAGTCAGACGCTGATCACCCAGGTGAAGACGGACGGGTGGATGAGCGCCGAGAGCGTGGTCAGCGCGGATCCCACGGCGACGACGAACAACACCGGTTTCCTGACCAGTTCGCGCGGATAGAGCTTGCCGACGGCCTCCCGTGCGAAGGCGGCGAGCAGGTCGGGGTCCACCACGGACACCCGGCCGGAGCGTTTGCGGGACGGTCGGCGGGTCGGAGTCCGCACCGAGCTGCGTGCCGAAAACCCGGACTGGGTCTTCCGACCCACAAGCACCCCGTCGGAGCTCGACGACATCGGCCACCTCGGATTCCACCACGGCCCGGCCGACAAGGCCCGAGGTCCCGCCCCTCCTCCCACCAAGGCGTATCCCACTGTCCCAAGTAGGCGACGTCGAAGGTTACGGGGCGCGTCACTCCACGTACCGTGAGATCTCAGGGCACCTCGAACTCGGTTCCGCTCACCTGGTGAATGCGCGACCCGACGAACGTCCAGGTCGGGTGGTGCTCGACGTCGAAGAAATCGGCGCTGCGGAGGTGGGCGTCGCGCTGGGGCTGACCGGTGTACACCTGGGTCGCGTCGACCGTCGCCTCGACGCGTACCTTCTCCGGCTCGTCGGCATCGACCTCCAGAAAGCCGTGCCGTTCTGACGGCGTCAGTGGCGGATCATCGTAAGCCAATCGGCGCGGATCAGGCTCGCTGGAGCTGAGAGCCTTGGCGCGGTAACAGGGGAAACCAGCTGGTCACGGCGTTCGCGAGAGGCGTTGTGGTCGCCTGTGGTCGCAGGCTGGAGGTACGGGACTCCGCCGCGCTGCTGGACGCCGTCGCCTGGCCCGAGCCAGGGGACCCGCACCCGGCCCCCGAGACGCCGGGACCGTTCGCCGACCAGGTCCGCCACGAACCGGGGCGACTGCGGATCGCGTTCAGCAGGCGCCCGGCGGACGGCCACCCTGTGCACGCCGACTGCCTCGCGCCCCTGGACGACGCCCTCTGGCTCCTCGCCGGACTGGGCCGCGATCCCCGCCCCCGGCGAGCTCGAACCACTCACCCGGGCGTACTGGGAACACGGCCTGTGCGCCGCCGAGCGCAGCGCGCCCCCTTCGTCGCCTTCCCCGCCGTCGTCGCCGACATCACCGGCGGCCCCGCCATGTCCGTACCCCTGTAGTGGTCCGGCAGCGGCCTGCCCGTCGGCGTCCACTTCCTCGGCCGTGTCGGCGACGAGGCAACCCTCCTGCGCCTCGCAGCCCAGCTCGAACGCGTCCGCCCCTGGGCCGACCACCGCCCCGACCGCCCCACCACTCCCGACGTGGCACGATCCGTCCGCCGGGGCCAGCCTGGAGGAAGGACACCCGTAGTCCCAGCGAATGGAGAGGGCCATGACGGCGACGACGCGGGATGACACACCGGTCGTGATCGAGGGCGGAGGCGTCGAAGTCCGTACGCAGGCGATCGGAGACGGCCTGTCCGTTGCCTTCGTTCGGTTTCCGCAGGGCACCGACATGGGGCCTGCCCTGACCGGTCTGCCCGACGGCCTCTGTGCCTGCCCTCACTGGGGCTACATGCTCAAAGGGCGGCTGAAGATGGTGACGAAGGACGGGGAGGAGACCTACGAAGCGGGCCAGGCCTTCTACTGGCCGCCCGGGCACGTCCCCGTGGCACTCGAGGACTGCGAATACGTGGACTTCTCACCCACCGAAGCCTTCACCGCCGTCATCGACCACATCAAGGCCCAGGGCTGACCCGGCCCGCTCATGCTCCACACCAGCCCGTTCGGTCCAGGCCCGCGCACGCAGCGGGACGCCGGTTGGTAGCCCGACGCGGCCGGCCGGCACGGCGCGTACGGAGCGGTTTGGAGTACACCCCAAACCGCTCCGCCCTAGGTATGGCAGGCCGAATCGTCTGCCCCGGCCTTTCTGCCACCCCCTCCCCGAAGGGTTTGTGAGGCGGACGGAGACTAGCGGCCGAGGAACTTTTCGACCACTGCCGCCAGGGCCGCTCACATCTCCCCTTCGAGCAGGAACCCGGACGCGGGCACGGGCGAGATGCCGACGATCGAGCGGACCCGCGAGGGGGCGTCCAGCAACATCAGCTGGGCCGCCTTGCCGCCCATGAAGTGACCGATGACCAAAAAGGCGTCCCAGCCGAGGTCGTCGGCCACGGCGAGGGCGTCCGCCGCGATTTCCTCCATCGTGTACGTGCCGGGGGTGTCCATCGCCTCGCCGTACCCACGGCAGTCCACGAACGCGTAGCTGAACGCGCCTCCGTCCAGGTGCTGCCGCAGAGGGCCGAAACTCGACCTGTCGCCGAGCCAGTGGTGGAGTGCGAGGACCCGCTCCGGACCGTTGCCCTGTACCTCATACGGAATGACGTGTCCTGCTACATGGCCTGTCACAATGCTGGGGCTCCCTCTCCGGGCCGGGCCCGGAATCCCGTCGGCTTGTGGATTCGCTCCAACGGCGTAGCAGCGCGAGCGGGCGACCGAAGGCGTCGCAGGCGAGATGAATCCTGCTGGTCAGGTCCACCCCGGCCCGGGAAGTTCCAGGACGATCCCGCGAGGGGCACCTGGCCGTCCAGCCGGTGGAACGCGAAGCTGCCCTCGTATGCGGGTGCCGCCGCCCCCTTCTCGGAGGGGCGCCAGCGTGGCGTCGAGCTCCAGGACAAGGCAGGAGGCGTCCCAGTGGGCGAAGGCCGTCGCCTCCGGGGCGACCCGGTGGCAGGCGCCGTTGATCGGGTAGATGTGGACCGTCGAGTTCACGGCGGGCAGGCGCGGGCCGTATGACCACCGCGGGAGAAGGCCGACCCCGAGCGGGGCACTCAACGCCGCATTCGGCCTTCAAGGCATGGGCGCGCAGCAGGGCCGGCGTGCCTGTCCGGGCGAGGTAGAGCCGGTACGGCTCTCCGTCAACAGGGCGGAGCGTGACCTTGTGCCCCTCTGCCTGGCCCGCGGCCAGGGCGCGTAGGACCTGTTCAGCGTCTGCCGCCCGGACGTGGGGGTGGTAGATGTGGACGGGACCGAGCGGCAGTACGCGATCGGCCGGGCGCAGCTCCCTGGGGACGGAGAAGTAGTGCCTTGCATGCTGCTGGACCGCGTGCAGGTCTTCCACGGTCAGCCGGAGCCTGGCGAGCCGTTCGATGTCGTCACGGGTGATAGCTGCACCAGGGAATGTGTCTGAAGCCAGCTCCCGGCCATTGAGTCGGAGGCGGAAGGCGCTTCCCTCCATGACCAGGCCGTAGATGTCGAGGGCTTGGAGCGCATCGGAACAGCACAGGCCCCCAGTGAGGTCGCCAGGCTGCCTCCATGGAGATCAACCGCCGATTCCATCAGTTGCGCAAGTGACCGCGGCTGCCCGGCCCTGCTGGTGGGCGACCAGCACGATGTGCTGTCATCGCTCGCGACCCGTCAGAGCGCGCATGGATCGCCTGGCTCGGAGTTCTCGATGCCTACCGCGGCCGCGGCATCGGCACGCAGTTGTTGCGCACCGTCTTCCGGCTCCTCCGTGACCGTGGCCATCACAGCGTGGGAGTCGACGTCGACACCTACAACTCCTCCAGTGCTCTCAGCGTCTACCAGGCCGCCGGGATGAGCGAGCGGGGCACCGCTGACCAGTGGCGCAAGATCTACGCCCACCAGCCTTTCTGACCCATTCAGTTGAGCCTCGGACCTTACGCTCGGCGATCTCGGTCGGCAGGGTGTCCGCGTGCGTGCTGATCTCGTTTCAAATGACCTGTGGGAGCGCGTGGCTCCGCTGCTTCCGCTCGCTCCCGAACGGCGCCGCCGCTACCCCGGGCGGTTGTGCGTTCCGGACAGGGCGTCCTCGCGGGCGTCATGTACGTGTTGCGGACCGGTGTCGCGTGGCGCGATGTGCCCGCCGAAACTGTGGGCTGCTCCGGAATCACAGCCTGGCGAAGGTTGCGCGACTGGACCAAGGCCGGCGCATGGCCCAGCTTGCACGCCGCCCTGCTGACCGAGTTGCGCCGCGCCGATCTGCTGGACTCGGACGACTGCTCGGTGGACGGATCGCACGTCCGGGCCCTCAAGGGGGGGGATCACGTTGGCCCCTCGCCCGTCGACCGATCTGCTGAGTGGCTTCCGACGGAGTCTGGGATCCAGCCTTCCTGGCCTGATGCTCACACTCACCGAGCCACCGCTCGGCGTCATCTGTTCCGTCGCAGGAGGCGCCACTGACCGGGGTCGTGCCTGCTGGCGGTCCGGTAGATTCGACGATGCAGCTGATCTTCAGGGGAGCGGCCGTGTGCCGCGCGTGCGACACGGGGGGCAGTGGTGGGGAGCGGACAGGCGCTGGAGCGTCGGCGGAAGGCCTTACTGGATTGCTGGCGTGCGATCGAGTTGTTCAGCCCGCCGACCATCCCGGCCCTGCCTCGCCGACGCCTGGCCGCACGCTCCGGGCCCAGGGACGAGTACGTTCTCGACCTCACGCCGGGGCCGGGGCAGGCGTCGCCGCGCATGCCGTGGGCTCCGGATCATCCGGATACCGGGCCACGGCGGGCACCGTACGGCCGGATGTGGCGGCACGAGGTCTACTGCGGGCTCTTCGATCTCGAGTTGCTCCGCCAGGCGATGATCTCGGTACTGCCAGCGGGAACCGATCCCGATCCCGGTGTGCCACAGTCCGAGCTGGTGCTGTCGGGCCAGAGCGCGATGCTCGCACTGGTCCTGGATGACGAAGGCCGGCCCATCGAGGACACGTCCGTCATCTCCGCGTGCGCTTGGGCGACCGGCCGCCTCTTCGATCCCGGGCCGTCCGTTCCGGGCTGGCTGGACGGCTTCGAGGAGCTCGACGACGCTTTCGGCACCGCGATCGACGAACTCACGGCCACGGCGATCTCCTACGGCCCCACCGTGACGACCGCAGCCACGGCGCACGAGCATTGGTCCGACGTCGGCGACGGAGCGGGAACACCAGGCTCGACCGGGGCCAGGAACTGGCAGCGACTCCTCGCCGAGATCCTCGGCGGCGCTGCTGTCGGGGCCGTCGGTGCTCTCTTCGGCGAGGTCGCCGGCGCCGCCCTGCAGGGCGCGGCGGAACCCTTGGTCCGCCGGGCCGCCGACTGGGCCGCGGCGCGCAGGCCCGCTGAGGAACAAGCGGGGTCCGGGCAGCCAGTCGGCGCCGCGGGGGTGGGGCGGGGGGCCCCCCCCCCCCCGGAGGGCACCAAACAACGCCTGTAAGGAGAGCACCAAAAGGGAGAAAAAGCACCCCCCCCAGAAAAGGGG
>NZ_JBEZWL010000019.1:0-83557 GCF_040648015.1 Streptomyces sp. NPDC029216
GGGGCGTGGCCCCCCCGGGGGGCGCGGGCCCCAACGGCCGGGGATCTGCGTTGTGCGCTGCGGCTCGGGACCCTGGTCGTACGCGTCAGGACTGCGGGACCACATCCGGTACACGGAAGGTGCCGTTATGCCCCCGGACGAAGCCCGGCCGTCGGTTACCTCGACACGCCGCATGGGGCGTGCCCCGAGCTGCAGCTCAGACGCGAAGGGCGTCAGGCTGAGGGCGGCAAGCGGCCGGCTCTGCCATGGCCGGGGGCGGACGGTTCGGCGGCGCTGTCAAGGCGTGGCGCCGGCGTCACTGCTCGCTCTGCTCACCCGGCAGCTTGTTCTTCAGCTCTCCGACGACTTCGTTGATCTTGGCCATCATGCCGGCCGACAGCCCCGCCTGGTTGCCGCGGGCGGCGAGGCCGAGGATCTGGCCTTGGTGAATCGACCCGAGGAAGCGGATGGCTTCGAGGAATTCACCGGCCGCAGGGCTCAACTCGGCGTCGTCCTGGAAGAGGGCGATGTCGACCTGGAGAGCATGAGCCAGGCCGGCACGTACTGCGTCCGAGACAGTCGTCGGGGCGCCCGAACGGAGCGTGGCGATGTCATCGGCAGTCAAGTGCGTCGTGCCGCTGTGCTCGTTGACGGCCTGCGCGATCTGCTCGTTGGACGGAGGCGTCTGGCCTGCGTACCCGTGCTCCAGCAGATAGTTGATCTTCTCGCCGACCGTACGAGGTGCAGACGGACGAGCTTCCCTCAGCGGCCGCACCCTGCGGAGCCCGAACGAGACATCCTGCGCGGCCAGCAGCTCTTCTGTCGTCACCCCGTAGGCGTGCGAGAGAGGTCCCACGTAGGCGTCCTGGAGCCGACGCCTGCCGGACTCCGCGTTGCTCAGCGGCACGCGACTGGCGTTGATGGCCTCGGAGGCCTGCGCCACGCTGAGGCCGGCGTCGCAGCGGAGCAACTGCAGGTCCACGGCGCCGTCGTAGGGGAAGAGGGCGTCAAGGTCCTGACCAAGTGCCGACGCGATCCCCGGGAGTTTCTCCCCCTTGGGGAACTCCTCGCCGCTTTCCCATCGCGCCACGGTGGGGCCGCGGACGCCTACTCTCGCGCCCAACTCCTTCTGGCTGAGCTCCTTGCCCCGTCTGACAGCTCGCACTCGGCTGCCGTCGAATTGACGTGGCACATGAACTCCTGCGACTTGGCGGTCTAGACCTCGGGTGGCGATGAGAGAACCCTAACGGAAACCGGCTTGATCGATCCATGCATCTACCGTACGTTTCTGTATCGCGCTTGACGGTGGGGCTCTGCTCGCGCGTCGATCTTATGCCCCGATTAGTCCATCGCTCAACTACCCGCCCTGTTCAAGGCGGGTCCACCGGACCAGGTCATGCAACGGCCTAGGAACCTGGAAGGATCCCACCGATGATCCAGTCTCACTCAGAGTTGTCCAACTCTGGCGAGTTCAAAGGTTTCAACGAAGCCCGGCGCATCATGTGGTGCTATGAGGCTCGTGCCCGCGTGTGCGAGCGGTTCGAGGAGACGAGCTTCATCGGTGATGCCAACGTTGCAGCGGTCCACGTCGACAACACCACCAGGGCAGACCGCGTGTTCCTCGTGGCATTCGACGAGGCCGGCCGGCAGGTCGGCGTTGACACGCTCTACGTCGACGGGCCGAATCAACACCTCGACATCGCTTCCGAGTTCGACCACGACTTCACTGGGATGGACGTCGTGCCGGACTCGCAGCTTGACCAGGCCATCTCTCGCGAGAACGGCTGGGTCGTCAACCTGAAGGTACTGCGCGAGTACGAGCCCTCGGTCGATCGTCGGGCCACGCAGCGTGCGGTGTTCTTGGTGCATCTGCAGGACATGATGAAGAACGGCGAGGTCCGCGGATTCCTGTTCGGCCAAGGTGAGTCCGATGAGGCTGATGCGGCGTGAGGGGCCACGATCTTGTACGTCAGACGACCCCGCCGGCCAGGCTGCCGGCGGGGTCGCCTGATCTCTGACGCTGTTACGGCGCTGCATTCTCGCAACGAGGGGGGATCGGCACAGCTGATCCGGGTGTCGAACCCAGGTCGAGTGCGGGCATGCCGTGGACCGGCTCACGCCGGTCCCGGGTGACGCCTGGCGGTGAGCCCCGCGAGGTCACGCAGTTCATCTTCGACACAGTCGCCTTCCAGGAGTGGAACCCGTGATGCCGCCCTGACGGCCTCGTGGCGTCAGGGCGTCGATTCAGGCTCGGTACGTGACGGTGTTGCCCTGTCGCGTCGTCACGCCCGTGGGATGAGCCGCGAGGCCCACGCGTGGATGAGATCCGAATTCTGGATCTTGTTCGCCTCGACCAGAATGTCGACCGGAACCCCCGTCCTCCTTGAGATCTCGGCGAGCGTATCGCCTGGCACGATGGTGCGCGGCTTCGTCTTCGGCGCGGGCTCGGCGGGTGCGCCCGATCCGTTGGGCTCGTCCTCGCCCTCGCCCTCGTCCTCGCCCTCGTCCTCGCTGCCGCGACCGGGCTTCGAAGTCGGACTCGCCCCGCTCTCGTCCTGCTTCCCCGTGCCGGCCTCGCTCGGCTGCTGGGCGCTGCTGCCTCCGGCGTTCTGTTCGTCGGGGTTGCCCGGTGCCTCGGCCGGGGCGTGATTGCCATGCAGTGCCTGGGTGAAGCCGCCGTCGGAAGTCGCGAGCTGCGTCAGGCCCCAGCCGGCGAGGAGCGCCGCTCCGCCCGCCATGAGGCCGGCCGCGATGAGCGGCCCGTTGCCGAAGCCCATCGGGCCGGCGTGACTCCGGGCAGTTGCTCTCGTCTGTGCCGTCGGCTTCGACGCCGTCCCCTCTGGCCTCTGAACCGTAGCCGCCATCCCTGCCCCAACTCCTCTATGAATAGCATGCAGAGTCATCCGCGTCTGACATTGGCATTCTACTCATAGTCTAATCCAAGTCGATGAAATAAGGGATTGAATGGTAGTTGAAACCATGCCCGAGAGATCGCCAATGGATCCCCGAACCATCGACCGCCAGGCCGAACGAGGGAATCGCACCACCATGGCCAACTGCTCCGGTCTGCCGGCCATGTCACCGAGGGCAAGAACGTCTTCATCCGCAGGAAGCCCGGCTTGGCCGTACTCGCCCGCCTCGTCGAGGGCGCGGAACTCGTCACGAGCGACCGGCGCAAGACGACGAACGGCATGAACCCCGTCGGCGAGCCGCACAGCACCGCGACGATCACTCACGCCGAGGTCCAGTTCGCGATCCGAACATCTTCTGCTCTGGCCGATCTGAGCAGGATGACCGCGGGTTCAGCGTCCGAACTGCGACCTGGGGCCGGCTGGGTCAACCCCGGGGGAGTGGGCTATCGATGCTCTGCTCCTGATGCGCAGACGGGGAGACATCCGCCCCGACCACGCCGTCAAGCACGAGCTGTTCGACGCCCACATTCGTGACGCCTTACGACGTCCTCTTGGCCCTGGACGGCCGTGACCGAGTGGTGGCCCTGTGGTGCTCGCTCGGCATTGTCTGCATGCAGGTCGACGAGGGGAACTCCTGGAGTCGTGACTGTCCATCAATCAGAGCCCGTGCTCCAGCCCGCACCGTGCAGGACTGGAGCACGGGCTCCTCCTCCTCTTGCCTGGCCCGCCTCTCGGAGATGGAGTGAGCCATCATTCGACGTCCATGTCGACTCGGCGATGACCCTCGTATGCGAGTCGACAACAAGTCAATCTAGACTGACTATACTGAAGGTATGACTCGCAACGACAATGCTCACGGCGGCAGCAGTCCCGGCGCCGAGCTCCCGAAGTTCTCTGTCAATGTCGTCCCGACAGACCAGCTCAGGCACGAGGAACTCGCCACGGTCCTGAACCTCTATCGCCGCGGCCAGATCACGCCGCTGATCTTCGGAGACGGCAACAAGCCCGAGGCCGCGATCATCCCCTTTGCCGCGTTCGTGCGCCTCATGAAGTACGACCACGCGGCCCACGTCCACGCTGAGGCTGATTTCCAGGCCGAGCTCTCCCATCGCATCCAGGAGTCCGACGCCTCCGGCGAGGCGGCCATGACCATCGAAGAGCTGGCCGAGAGCCTCGGCCCGCTCGGTCAGCAGTGGGCGGATGACCATCGTGCTGCCCAGCAGAAGAAGCGTCATGAGTGAGCGTCGGCCTGTCATCCGCATCCTGCCGACCGCCGGTCTCAAGCAGGACCTCCAGACTCTCCACGACGCTGCGCTGAAGAAACCTCAAGGACCAGAGGGCCGGCTCCTGCGCGTGGCTCTCAACCAGCTGGGCCGGATCCAGCAAGGCGCGCCGGGCACGCACCCGCTGGGGTACATGCCCAGTTATCCCGATCTTTCCGATTGTGAGACCACGTACGTCGGCGCAGATCCGAATGCAAAGCCCTCGCACCGGATCGTCTGGCGGGAGCGCGCGCCCCAGCGCCCGGGCGAGCCCGTTATCCGCGAGATCATCGCCCTGGGTGAACGCGCGAACGGGCAGGCCTACTACATGGCCGGCCAGCGTCTGGGCCGCCCTGTGGGCTTCACTCTCGCCGAGCTGGCCGCGCAGCGCGAGCCGATTGCGAGTCCCTCGCGACCCAGACAGCGCTTGACCGGCAGTTTCGACACGCCATCCATGAACGAGCCTGACCACCAGTTCGAGTGACCTGTACCTGGCCGTGGCCGGCGTGCTCATCGTCCCGGTCAGCGCGCTCGTGCTGATCTTCGTCAGCGCCGACGGCTGAGCCTCGAGGCCGAACTCGTCTCATCCATAAAGAAAATCGCCGTGATGCCTGTAGGCGTCACGGCGATTTTCTTTTCTGCCGGCTCCTCGCTGTCTACGACGCGGGCCGCAGCTCACGACCCTCAATGACGTTTTCGAACTTGTCGGCATCCCCGATCGTCCCGTAGGTCTCCGGTGGGGCGTCGTCCTCATTGCCCCCCAGTCGGCGGTTGAAGCTGCTCGATGCGGAGAACTTGAGAACCACGTAGTCATCGACGTCGCTCTTGCCGAAGCGCACCTTGTGACCCTTGTGGTCCTGCCGGTAGAAGCGGCCGAAGCTCGTGAGTACGACCGCCTCTCCGCAGCTGACCGCTCCAGTGAGTTCACCAAGCAACGACTCGTATACCTTGTTCACCACCCGGATGGGCAACTTGCTGCGAGTCGCGACCCGCGAGATGAACTCACGCTTATTGACACGCGGTGTCCTCGTCGTTTCCATGTCTACACCCTGCCCTATGGCCGATCAATGCACGGTTCCACTTGGAAACCAGTCTATCGGAGATGGTCATGAGTGGAGAAGGGGAGTTGGGCCTATCAAGTGCAGTCGCCATGCTTATCGTTGCTCTTTGACTAGATTTCCAGATCTGGCTCGATGCCCTCCAGGTCGTCCTTGGGCTCATAGGCGACCGACTCGATGATGTTCCGCGTGTTCGGATCGCGGCGCTGGTTCACGACCTTGTCGTGAGACTCCTCGAACCGCTGCTGCGCCGCCACGCGGTGGGCCGCATCGAGCTTCGCGCCGATGTTGCGCTCTCCGAACTCCATCATCGAACTCAGTGCCGACATCGCGCCCTGCCGGATCGCGTTGACGTTCGACTTGTTCTGCGCCCGCTGCTGCTCCCATCGGCTCCGATCCTCCGGTGTGACGTAGCCGAACATCCGGGCGAAGCGCGATCCGAACCTGACCTGCTGTCCCTCGTTCTGTTCCTGCTTCATGCCCCCTCCTCCTGCTCCTCGTTCGTGTTCTCGGATCGCGCTCAGGTGCGCTGGAAGTCCTCGGAGTCGGCCTCGGCGTTCGGGCCGTCGTTCTGCGCGCCGGCCTCCTGCTCGGCCGACGGACCCGTGGGGCGCGACCGCGGCTTGAGTCGCTGCTCCTCGAAGAAGGCCCGGGGGTCGTCGACCGCCGTCTGCAGTGTTTGCTGCCAGTTCTCTCCGAGGCTCCGCTTCAGCTGAGCCTCGAGATCCGGGTACTTCTCGTTCACTGCCTCCATCGCGTCGACGTAGGCGTTGGAGTAGACCCGCTGCTGCTCCTCGGGTGGCAGACCGTCGATGTCCATGCTCGCGATCATCACCTCGGACTGGTCCAGGCGGTGCTGGAGCATGTCGGGCAGCCCGCTGGTGTCCAGACCCTGTTTCTGCGCCGCGAAGCCGACCAGGTAGCCGAGCATGTTGCCCCCGTAGGCCTCTTGGTCGCCGCGGCCCAGCGCGTTGAGAAGCGAGGTCTTCATCGTCTCGGCGAGCTGAACCTGGTGGGCGTCCGCGTCCATGGGTCGGCGCAGTGTGAACATCCCGTCCTCGGGCAGACGCCGGCCCAACTGGTCGTCGAACTCCCCGCTCCAAACCGTGTGGACCCGGTCGGAGCCCGCGATCTGCTCCTCGTGTGCGGGGGCCTTGACGATCCGTCCGTGGGCCACGCCGTTGAACATCGTGCGCAGCTCGGGCTCGTACTCCATCCGCTCGCCGATGATCTTTCGGGCGCGCTGGACGACCTCCCGGCGTTCCAGGCCGTCTTCGCTCATCTGCTCGTACAGCCGCTTGCGCAGCGCCCGGTAGCCATCGCGGATCAGGCCGACGTCCGCGCCCGGCTCACGCAGCTTCCAGAAGGCGTTCTCCATGAGCGCGACCTCGGTCATGGCTGCCGAGTCCGGAGTGAACATCTCCCGGTGGCCGCGCTCACGATGCTGCATCGCGTCGAAGCGCTTGCGCCACTTCTTCGACAGGTGGTCACGCGGATCCGTGCTGCCGATCAGGCGCTCGCGCCGGGCGTCGCTCGGCAGGTCCTTGAAGATCCTCTGGCGGTGCGTGATGCCGCTCTCGGCAAAGGCCACCATGCCACGGGTCCTGGTGTCGATGCGCTCCTGGATCTTGTACTTGAGGGGTTGTAGGTAGCTGTCCATCTCCTTCTTGAAATCCGGGGCGAGCATCCGCATCGTCATCACCATGCCGACGGCCTGGATGATCGAGTTGGCATTCACTCCGCGCGAGAGCGGCTTGAGACACGCCTGCATCATCATCTGCATGTAGACGTGGTGCATGACGCCGAGATCCTGCGTCCGCTCCTCGTCGGTAAAGCCGGGCACCAACAGCTTCGAGTCCCGCAGCGAGGCCATGTACTTCTCGCAGGCCAGCCGCGTCTCCGCCCTGAGTTTGAGTAGCTGCTCGCGCTGATCCAGGCCCTCGCTCTCGTCCTCGGCCCGGTCGACGTCGATCCCGTGCACGCGGTCACGGTCGGCCATCCGCTTCCGGGTCTTCTCACCGAAGAACTCGCGGGCACGGTCCCGGAGCCGCTCACGCCAGGCGCGCGCACCGTCTGCGTCCTGCGGCCCCGGATCGTCGATCACCTCGGCGTCGATCGGCTCTTCCGAGCGCGAGTCCCAGTAGGCATAGGTGTTGCCCCGCGGCTCACCGGTCTGAAGCCGATCGTCGCCAACCGGAAGCACCTTGATCGCGCGCCGTCGGCCCGCGGGTCCTGTTCCCAGTTCCTTGTGCTGTGCCATCTCAGTACCCCATCCCGTAGTCGCCGTCGTTGACTTCGGGCTGATCGATCTCGATGCTCGGCGTGTAGACCGGGCGCCTCGCGCCCACGCCCACGGCATGCGCGGAGCGGCGATGCGAGCCGCGGGTGCGGGACGCCGCCGCGTCTGGAGAGATCACGTCGCTCTTGACCACCGAGTCATCGACAGCGATCACGGCGTGGTCCAGGCTGTGCCTCTCGGTGGAGCCCAGCTGATCGAGCTGCCACGACATCTGCACCCGAGCCTTCAGAGCCGCCGAGGACGCGAACTGCTCGTTCTTCTCGCCGTCGTAGACGCTCTCACGGTTCTTGGCCGCCTCGACCAGATCGGCGAACGCGCCGCCGTAGGCCATCCGGTCCATCACGGTTCCCCGCAGCGACACATCTTCTTCCAAGTTGCGGATGAGCCCGGTCGCCGGGTCCTCCAGTGCACTGGCCACACGGGCCACATACTCCGGATTGACCGTGACTCCGAAGCCCTCCTTGGACTCGTAGAACTCGATGAACTGCTTCTCCCACTCCTCGGCCGTAGCCTGGACGGGCTCACCGTCCATGAATGCCGTGTGCCACTGGCCCGGGCCGACACGTTCGATGCTGCGGCCCCTCCAGAGATCGCGGCCGGGGCCCTGGAGCATCGCGTACTTGTGCCGGGCCTCGGCAGCGTCGTGCTTCGCCTGCAGGATCGACTGGGTCACCGGGTAGGTGACCTCCAGGACGGCCTTGAGGTCCGCGCCGCGCAGCGCGCGCACGGCGCGCTGGCTGAACGAGCCACCCAAGCCGGTGCCGTGGGACTTGATCGCCGTGGCGAACATCGAGGCTTCCTGGTCGGATTGGGTGATGCCGGGCGTGCCCTGTGCATCGCCCAGGTTCCGGGCGTAGTCGTTGAGCTTCTTCTCGTTCCCCTTGGCTCCGGTCTTGACACAGACCTCGCGCACGCTCTGCAGGTGTGCCTCGCGATCCGAGAACGTCAGTGCCGCACCGAACTCGCCACGCTGCGCCTGGCGGTACAGCCCGCTCAGCTCCTCCGTCACGATCTGCTGGGCGAGCTTGATGTCCTCCGGCGAATCCGAACCCGTGATCGCCCGCAGCCGGAGCCGGTTCGCCTCGCTCCGCGAACTCTCCAACTCATCAGCCATTCCCGCGTTCTTGGAAAACGCGACCTGGGTGTCCAGCGACACCTGCATGGCCAGCGGGTGTGAACCATCGCCCTTGACCACTCCGGTGTCCAACAGGTTGGCCGGCACCGAGAGCTTCGCCAGGGCCTCAGCCTTGGCTGCCTCGCTGTGCAGCTTCACCACGGCGACGGCATCACCGTCGAAATCGCCGTCAAAGCAAGCGTCCATGACCGGGTTGATCGCCGCGCCGGTGAGCCGGTCGTCGATCGCGACCCGCATGTAGCGCACACCGGCATCACGGAGCACCGGGTCACGCCACACCAGCGCGTGGTCGCCCTCGGCAAGCCCCAACTTCGCAGCCTTGACCGAGCTGAGCGCGATTTGGTCGACGTCCAGCCGTGGGTCTGCGGTCCACACCATCGTCGCCGAGTCGGTGAGCCGTGAGGACATCAGCCCGGTCTTGAAGATGTTGCTCTTGCCTGTCAGCACTCGGTTCTGGACGTCGGTCGTGATCGCTTCGAAGGCGCGCTGAGCGCGCGAGACCGATTCGCTCATGCCGCGACGTACATCGGCGCGCTTCTCGGCGGACAGACCCTGGCCGTCCAGCTGCTCGGCCATGTAGCGGTAGCGGCAGGCCTCCACGAAGACGTCCTGGTAGCTGCGGGTGTAGTCGTGCGTGACGGAGGACCCATCCTCGAACTCCTGACCACTGCGCAGATGCGAGGACATCACCGGCAGCTTCCACGAGCTCGCGCTCACCGTCTCGGTCTGCTCACCAGTCGGATACGTGAGCGGGAACGGGATCTCCATGTCGCCGCCGCGGTCGCCGATGAGGTCGCCGAAGGACTTGCGCATCGCCGTGGTATTCAGTCCCGGGAGCTGGCCCGCCTTGCGCGGCTGCGTGCGCAGCAAGTCGGGCATCGGGATGAACCGACGCTCGGTACGCTCGTCGAGGCCCTCGGCCTGGCCGATCACGCGCAGCGTGCCGTCAGCGTCCATGTCCATGCCGGTGACCAGCAGGTACTCGCGCAGGCTCGACTCGGCCCCGCTGTTGTGGCCGTAGAACTCGCGCATGATCGCCGGGCAGTCCTGGGACTGCAGCGCCCAGGCCAGCTGAGCGGAGGCCTTACGGCCCTTGCCGGCACGCACCTGCTCGTCGTCGTAGATCTTCGTCTTCTCGTCGACGGCCATATGGGTGACCACGAAGCGCATCTCGCCCAGGGCACTCGGCCGCAGTTCTCCGTTGGGCGAGCGCAGATCGGAGACGTTCCCGCTCATCAGCTCGCGCGCCGAGCCCGCGTTGCGCCGGGAGATGAGGCTGAACGGACTCATCACCACGTCCAGACCCGGGTTGGCCCGGAACCAGTTGACCTCTTCGACAACGGCCTGCTGCTGCGCGTCGTGCAGAGGCATGTCCCGGTCGACGATCAGCGAGATCACGCCCTTGTTGCCGTGCAGATCCGAGATCTTGTCGCCCACGACGAGATCGCGCTCCCGACCGCCGGCCCCGCGGATGCGGTGGCGCCCGGCGAATTCCTTAGACACCACGATCGGGTCATCAGCCGTCCAGCCGCCGAAGGTCATCAGCGCCGTCTTCGCCGGCGCGGTGACCTCAGAGGACTGCATGATCGTCGAGGCCGTCATCTGCTGACGGTCGAACGGGTCGTACCGCAGCGTCTCGAGCTCGGGGAGAGCCATGAGCGGCGCACGCTGTCCGGCCACGCTCTCGTCGCCCGGCACGATCCGACCATCGGTGTCGACCTGGGCCTGAGTGGTCAGGTACCGCACGATGCCCTGGTTGGTCGAGCCTCCGGTCATCACCGGGTCGAAGTAGCCGCTGGGCGCAGCCACGTTGTTCCGGTCCTTGCCGGTGAGCACCGCCATGTTCCGCCCGCCGGTGAGCTGCCAGGCGTCGAAGCGGTTGTCATCAGCCGGGTCGGTTCGGTCGCGCTGGGCCCTGTACTCGGCGTAGACGGTCGAGCCGGCCTTGATCTCGTTGGAGTAGCGCACACGGCGCGCTTCGGTCTGCAGGATCGCTGCCGTCCACTCCTCCAGGTGTGCCTTGATCTCGCCGGTGGACTCGTCCCGCTGGTACGTGGTGGCGCGCTCGATGTAGTCGATCGGGTGCTTGGTGCCGTAAAGCTGTGAGTAGACCGTGTTGAGCGAGGAGGGCTCGCCGGTCTCGCTCCGCCCGGCGATGACGTCACCGGCGATCTGGTACTGGATGCGCTCGTGCATGAGCTGCTCGTAGCCGCGCAGGCGCGTGCGCTCCTCGACCGAGGTCGGAGCCTCGCCCGGAGTCTGGGCCGTGATCGTGGCCTCGTAGCCGGGCACGATCAGGGCGTTCTGCCCGCTGGCGAAGGCGGTGGTGATCTCGCCGTACTCGCCGACATCGAAGACCTGGCCGATCTCACCCGAGATCGGAGTTCCCTTGCCGTCACGGCGAAGCTTCTCGCCACTCCAGCGAATGACGCCGTGATCGTCGACCAGGATCTCGGAGACCGTCGCCGCGTTGCGCTCAATGCTCTCACGCACGGTGACCCCGATACGCCGCATGAACGCGGACTCGTGATCGGCGATCGGCACGGAACGCTCGGCGTTGAAGCGGACGAGCCGGTCCTTGAACCGGGTCGTCTGGAAGGTCGAGCCCATTATCTCGTCAGGGGAGATCCCGCAACGACGAAGCGCTGAGGCGAGGTTGTCGAGGTTCGACCACTGCCCCGTGGGGCTGGTCATGTACCGCGCCACCCGCTCCGGGTTGAAGCGCTGATCGACCCACTCGCCGTCGACGTCGTGGGGCTCCGCCTCCCAGGTCCCGATGAGTTCGAAGGGAACGTCCTCAGCGTGCTGCCGGACCTTGTCCACGGCGGTGCCGCCGTAGACGAGGTTGCCCATCTCGGGCGCCTCCTCGGCCTGCAGCTCGCCGATCCCCTCCAGCCGTTCCTGGTACATCTCTTCGGTCGCACCCGGGCGCAGCAGTTCGCCGTGCGCGCCTGTGAGGACGTCCCAGTACGAGCGCTGGATCGCAGCGACCTCGGAGTCAGCCGAGTACTCCGGCGGTTCGATCGCATCCAGCTGTCCGCCGGTTCGCTCCAGCTCCGTCTCGGCACGAGCAATGAGATCCTCGACGCCGAGGGCTGCCCGCAGGTTCTCCCGAGCGCTCTCGACGGCGGTCTTCGCATAGGCCTCGGCCGACTCGGTGTCGAGGAAGAAGGCCGGCAGTGAGCGGTTCTTCGCGTCCCGGCGCAGCATCACCTTCGAGCCGGGCCGAGGGCCGGACTCACCGGGGGCCACGTAGTCGCCGACCACGAACATCGACTCACGGTCACGGTCAACGTGGTAGCTGTCGGGCACGTCCACCATCATGCGGCCACGGCCGGGCTCCTGGTGTGTCGCGCCGGTCTCGCCGGCGGCGTGCCCCGGAAGATCCGTACGCTCGACGCGGTGTCCCTGGGCGAAGCGCAGTAGTTGGACGGCCTCCGCCGGCGAGGGAGAGTAGACCGCCATGCCGCCGGGAACCCGGTGGTTCGTCGAGTAGCGCAGCACGGTGCCGTTGTCGTATATCCGAGCTCCGGCGTACTCCTCCTGGCGTGTGTCGATGAGGCGGATCTCCATGCCGGTCCCAGCGATCTTCGCCTTGATCTGACCTGGCTCGCGGTCGCGCATCACCGCGTAGGACACGCCCTGGGCCTTCAGCTCTTCGAGCAGTGCTGCCGAGCGCGCCACGGCGCGCCGGGACATGAAGCGGTTGCCGTCGACGCGGTTCGTCTGCGGGTTCCGGCCGCCGTCGATGACCCACTCGCGCACCTGCTCGTACTCCTGCCGGCTCATCTTGTCCATGAGCGCGGTGAGTCCCGCGGCGTCGTCGTTCGTCATCGCGCGGCCTGCCTCGAACGGCCGGCCATTGTCGTCGACCCGCCAGAGCACCATGTTTCCGCGCCGCGGATCGGCCAGGGTCTCCACCTCGCCGCCGGCCACGCGTCCGATCGTCTCGTCCGGCAGGTACAGCAGCGCGGTTCCGGCGCGCTTCACGGTCGCGCGTTCGGACCAGTCGGGGTCATAGGGGCTGATCGGCAGCCGGGCCGACTGCGAGTCGACCTGGGCACCGACACCGGTGACGCGGGTGAACTCCCGCTGCAGCTGCTGATAGCGCTCGTTCTGCGGGGAATGATCACCGAACTGCGGCTCGTAGTCGGACACCTTCTCCCCGAACGCCTGGTCGATCGCGGAGAGGCAGTCCGCGATGCCCAGCCGGGGGTCGGCCAGTGCGGTGCCCCGCCGGCCGAGGATCTCGTCGACTCGGGCGCGGATCGCCTTGGCCTGGGAGATCGGAACGACCTGTCCGGCCTGCACCCGGGCCTGCTCGACTGCCTTGTAGTAGACGTACTCGTAGAAGTACTTCCGCAGTCCGCGTGCCTTCTTCATAGTCAATCAGCTTCCTGTGGATGCTCCGGGTTGCATAGAGCCTACATCGCCTATCGAAAGAGAGTTGGAGGCTATTTGAAAGGTCAGTGCCGAGGCTGTCTCTCTTGGGTGAGAGATGGCCTCGGCACTGGTTGCCGATCCTTGTCCGACCCCAAGCGGCCGTCAGCTACTTCGAGTTCATCTCGATGGCCATCGCCCTGTCGAACCGGCCGTCGGCCAGCACCTCCCAGCTCGGCAGCGAGGCCAGGTACTGGTAGAAGGCCGAGTAGACCTTCACCGTCGCCAGTGACTTCAGGTCCTCCTCGGTGACGTCCTCCTCCGCGAACACCCGCGAGTCCTCGTCCTTCACGTGGCCGTTGATCCGGCGGGCGGCCTTGGCGTACGCGTCCGAGCGGATCTGGCTGATGTAGGTCTGAGACCCATCGGCGCTGCGCAGTTCGCCGTCGCCGCCGACCGAGAAGTGCTCGCGATCCTGTTCCAACTCGGTCTGCGCGGACTTGTAAGCCTCAGCGATCTCGATGTCCAGGCTTTTGACCTTCGCCGAGCCGTCGGGGTTGACCAGCATCTCCTTGCTGATCGTCCCCTCCGCGTAGAGCAGACGCTGCCGCTCGACGCTGACCGCCTGACTCTCGGCGACTGCGACACCGACCTCGACGTTCTCAATGAACTGGTCCTCGTCGAACATGCTCATCCCCTCGTACTCGTCGGGGTCGACGACCACCGGAGCGTTGGGGTCCTGGCCCTTGTCGACCGTGGTCATCGTCGTGATGACCTCCATGACCTCGTCGGCGTAGACATCCGGGTCCAGGCGCTCGACGTCGACCTCCCGGTAGCCGTAGATCTCCTTGTACTGCGCCTTCGCGTCCGCGGCCTTGACCGCCTGCCGCATGCGCTTCTCCAGCATCTTCACGAAGTCCGGCTGATTCATCCGCACGTCGAAGTCCATGGCACTGGACAGCGTCGGGATCGTCTGCAGTGAGTACGTGTGCCCCGGGTGCTTGATCGTGTTCCCCAGTAGCCGGACCGACATCGGCAGGATCGTCTGGTTGCGGTTCCAGATCGGCGCATCGCCGGCCCGGAAGACGATTGAGTTGCGCGGCGAGAGGAAGGCCATGTCGTTGTAGCTGATCAGCGGCTCTTCCTTGGTGCTCATCGTGTAGGAGACCCGGCCCTCGGTCTTGCCGCCGATGACCTTGTCGAGATCCTGGCTGATCTGCTTGCTGTCCCTGTACGACCGGTGAGTCTTGCCGCTCATCTTCTCCAGCGTCTCGATCATCGAGTCGTCCGTGGATTTCAAGAAGACGATGTTCGAGGTGTTGCCCTGCACGATCTTGTCGACGCTCTCGCCGTAGACGTCGCGCAGTTGCTGCAGGGTCTGCAGGATGAGCGTGAACTGCTGCTCCTGGCCCAGGCCGATGGAGAGCATCGTCGCGAAGCCGTCGATGCCCTTGCCCTCCGACTGCAGGTTGCCGAGCTCGTCGAGCATGAACCGCGTGCGGTAGAGCGGCTTCTGGTTTGACTTCGTCATGTACGACTGGTCGGCGCTCACGTCGAACAGCTGCTTGACCAAGATCAGGATCAGTTTCGCGTACTTCATCAGGTGAGGCGGAGTCACCAGGAACAGCGCCTTCGGGGACTCCGAGTAGCGAGACAGTTTCTGCGTGATCGCCCGTGCCTGATACGAGACCTTCTCCGGGTTGCCGCCGCCGGAGAAGTCGAGTCGCGTGTCCGGGTAGAGCGTGTCCCCGGCCTGGAAGGACAGGATCTTCCCGTCCCGAGTGCCACCCTCACGCACCGGCTTCAGCTCGCGCATCACGCCGTTCTTCACGATCTTCTTGCCCGTCACCGGCTCGACCACGTAATGCCGGCCATTGAGCGAGACCTGATGGGTCTTCGTGAAGCTGAAGTAGAAGGTGCGCAGCAGCATCCTCGTCTGTGGGTTGACCAGCTCCAGCTTGAGCCAGGCTTCGTCGCCAGGGAACTTGCCCTTGAAGTTGTACCGGGCCCAACCTTCGCGGCCGACGATCTCCTCGTGCTCGAAGTCCTCGCCGAGGTTCTTGGTGAACATCGGGTCCGCGTAGGCCGACCACACGGCCTGCTGACCGACGAGGTGGTCGCGCTTGACGTAGGTCGGCGCGAAGCGCACGCCGAGGCGACGCGGGAAGCTCAGGCCGGCCAGGTCGGTGTTCTGCGACGGCTTGCCCGAGGTCAGCGTCGAGATCGTGGGGTCGGTGAAGAACGACATGGCGGTGATCGCGATGCCGTACACCGAGGCGAGCATCTTCTCTGCGCCGGCCATCGAGCGCAGCGCGTTGTGGGCGTTGCCCACCATCGTGCGCATGTTGTTGCGGGGCAGCGCTTCGCTCGCGTTGAAGTACAGGCTGAGCATGTCCTGATCGGCCTTGCCTTCCCACATGAAGGCCCGGGCCGCAGCCTTCTCCTGCTCCTCGGCCAGGGCGTCCGCGTCGTTCTCGAACTCGCCGGCCTTGACCCGCTTTTCCAGTTCGGCCTCAGGGTTCTTGATCTTCTTCGAGCTCATCTGCACGAAGAGCTGGTAGCAGTTGTAGAGCGTGACCTTGCCCCAGAGGTCATCGAGCTTCTGCTCGAGCAGCGCCGGGTCCATGTTCAGCACGGCTGCGGCGCTGCGCAGCTCCCGTTCCTCTTCCAGGTAGAAGTCGATGAGTCCGTAGGCCGCGCGCTTGAAGGCGTTGTTGGCGGCATTGGGCCAGACCGGGTCCTCGCCGCCGTCGAGCGGAAAGAAGATCCCGGCGATGTTCTCCACATACAGTGCGCACTTGGTGAAGTTGCCTTCACGCGCTGCGTCGGCCGCCAGCCCCAGGGGGTTGTAGATGTCGGTCTTCATGGAGTTGATCAGGTTGAACTGCACCGGTTCGAACCCCCGTGTGACCAGGGGCACGTAGTTCTTCACCAGCAGCTCGCCCTTGGGGTCGTTGATGACCATGTTCGAGGGCTTCTTCTCTCGCGACCACATGTCGATGACCGGCTCGATGTACGTCTGGCCCTTACCGGCTCGGGTGATGGCCAGCACCATGGTGTTCACCGGCGCGGTATCGACTACGTACGCCCCGGCAGGGCGCTGGACCTCGTACTCCGGGAACGTCCAGTCCTCCTTGATCAGGGCAGCGACGGTCTTGTACGTGTCCGATCCGAAGCCGAGTTTGTCCCGGTTCTTGCCGTCAGGGTTGTACGGGATGCGTGTGGCGTCGTACTTCTGCCGCAGGGTCTTGTCATCGGGGAGGCCGGAAGCCTCGAACAGCTCGTCGCCGAAGACTTCGTCGATGATCGGCAGGGTCTGCGTCAGCGGACTGCCTTCGTCGTCGTCCATGACCTCGCCGGCGTAATAGACGAGGTTCCCCTCCTCATCGGTGACGTCCTCCTTGGCGCGCTGGGCGACCTCGACGGTGCCCAGACCCTTCTGCCTGAGCATCATGTGGCTGAGCATCGAGCTGACCTGCACGCTCGAGTGAGCACCGGCGTCAGGGAACCAGTCGTAGTTCTGCTGGATCTCTTCCGGCAGAGCGATGTGCTGGTCGTTCTGGTACTGGTTGATGTCGCTCGTGGTGTTCATCAGGTTCGCCGCGGCGACCCGCCGCGAGAACCACGTGCCGATGATGAGGGCCACCATCAGACCCGAGCCGAGCGTGATGAAAAGTTTGAACCCCGAGACGTCGGCCAGTTGCTCTCCGACCGTCGTCGCGCTCTTCTTGGGCTCAGCCGGCCTGCCGGCGCCGAGCTTGCCGTCCTTCGCCGCGGTGTACCAGGCGGGGACCGGAACAGCCTCAGCGCTGGGGTAACACTTCGCCCTCACGTCCGGGTTGCCGTCCTTGGTCAGGGGCCGGTAACACTTCACGACCGAGCCGCCCGCACCCGTCACGGTGTCCTGAACGTAGTACGCCGTCGGCTTGCCGCTGCCGCGGCCGGACACACCCGAGCCCACGGACACGCCCACCGAGAGCACCGCCGCGGCGATGAGCGAGTAGAAGACCCAGGCAACGACCGTCACCAGCACTCCGGTAATCACCGCGACGACGATGCCCGGTCTGGTCGACCTCAGGGTCAGGAACTTGCTGCGGTCCAACTGCTGGTTGTCGTAGACGTCTCGGTTCGTCAGCGTCTCGCCGGGCGTCCGCGCCGAGATCTTCTCCCAGCTGCTCGCCTTCGGCCGTGCCGCCTTCCGCCTGTTCGTGGCCATCGTGAATCCTTACTCTCGAGCCTCGCTCATTTCGCTGTCCCGCTGTCCAGTGCGCCCGGCTGCGCAGACGACGACGGCGCATGGGGAACGCGCCCCATGCGCCGTCAGATCACCCCGTCGGTCATGACCGGATCGCTCAACGGATCAAGACCACCCCGACGATGAAGCCGGCCACACCCATCAGGAGCGAGAGCGTGACGATCATGACGACGAGGATCTTGTTCGAGCGGCTCTGCATCTCGGAAGCCCGCGCCAGCTCGTTGGCGTAGGCCTCCTTGTCGGCCTGCATCTCCGTCAGGCGTGCTTCGTACCGCCTGGCCACTGAATCCTCGACCGTCGACAGCTGCTTGAGCAGGTCGGTGACCCGCGTCACCTGGAAGTTGGTCTTCTCCTTCTCCAGGTTGAGGTTGTGCTGCCACTCGGCGTCCCGAGTCGTCATCTGCGTGATGGCGTCCTTGCGGTTGCGTTCGAGCTCGTCCTCCATTCGGCGGATCCGGTCGGCGTGCTCAGAGCGCACCGATTCCAGGAGGTCCTGCTGTTCCCGGCGCAGGATGCCGATCTCGTCCGTGGTCCGCTGGTGCTCGGCCAGCGCCTCGGACTGGGCGATGTCGGCCTTGCGGTTGTCGTCGACGATTCGCTGGATCTCGGACTTCCACTGGCTCAGGCGCTCTTCCTCGGCCGCCAGGTACTCCGACTGCCGCTCGGCCAGCACCTCGAATATCCGCGTCTGCCCGGTCTGCATCTTCAGCGTTGCGTCGGACCGCCGGACCCGCAGGATTTCCTGCTGGTTGTGCGCGTGGGTATCCTCGATGTCCCGCTCGATCTGGGCGACGGAGTCAATCTGCTCGCGCTCCATCCGCGAGCGGTTGCGCTCCTTGTACTGCAGCTCCGCCGAAAGCGCCGCCTGCTGGGCCACCTTGGTGGCCTGCGCCTCATAGTCCTTGGCGATCTCCGCCCGGCGGGCTCGGACCTTTTCCTCCCTCTCCGTCTGCCGCTGCTGGTGCTCAGCCTCAGCCGCGTCCTTCAACAGCTTGTACCGGGAGCCCTCGCGGTCGGTGGCCACCGCACGGATGACCTGCTCGGTGTGCGCCGACATGAGGTTGACGTAGAGCGCGCGCAGCTCGACCTCGTGCGCGGAACGGAGCTGCATCAAGTCTGCGTTGGCCTGCCGGTTGAGCTGGGCGACCTGGTCCCCGAGCCACTCGGTCGCTCCCTCGGGCACGGCGATCTGTACGACCGGTGCGCCGATGGTGAAGGTCGCGTTGAACTCGTCAAGCCGGACGTCCAAGTCCAGCTCCTCGGAGAGGAACCGGCGGGCGATGACGTCGCGTACCTGGGCCTGATCCGCCAACAGCACGGCGTCGCCGGCCTCCTGGTGGTCGCCTTCGATGCCGTAGCCGGCGTCGGTCTCGTCGAAGCCCTCGTAGTCGGTCACCTCGTCGCCGTCGTAGTCCGGCTCTGACTCGACCGAAGCGGTGCCCACGTCGTCCCCGTCGAACACGGGTGCGTCCACCCCTTCATCGTCGTCGACGACGTCGCTGAAACGCGGCTCGTCGTCCAGGCCCTCGTCAGCCGCCTCGTCACCGGGGATCTCATCGAAGATCGCATCCCCCTCGTCCTCATCGAGGACCGCCGGGGAGGGGTCGGCGGTCCCCGCCTCGGCGACCAGGCCGCTGTGTTCTTCCCACGCCTTCTTACCCACGGCTTCTTCGAGGGTCGTGATACCTGCAGCGACGAACCGCGCCTCTGCGAAGGTCGCATCGTTCACCAGATCGACGAGCAGATCGCCGCCGGGCTTCTGCCACACGACGGCCCAGGCGTAGGTGGCACCGGTGAGCAGCGAGTACTCCTCCATGCGCGCGAGGGTCTCGTCGGTGGGGATGATGCCGAAGACTTCCTCTTCGAGCATCTCTGCCGTGGCCACCGTGCGGATCTGGTCGGAGCTGATGAGCTCGATGATCGAGCCCTTCGCCTCGTCCCGGCCGTGCCGCGTACTCAGGCCGCCGATCTCCTCGGCAGCAAGCACGAGCATCACCCAGGCCGTGCCGCTGGGAAAGACGAACGGAGTGTTCGACCGCAGCAACTCGACCGCTGCCGGGATCGCCGTCTCTCTCACCACGGAGGCCAGAAGCTCGTTGGGCTTCTTCTTCCGTTCCTTCTTCTGGCGGACCGCCGCCGCTCCCAGAATGCCCATTGATGCCGATCCCCTCGCCCAAAGAACACAGTCCGCCTGGTTTACGAGCATCCTATCGTCGCCTTGTCAGAGTAAGCAACTATAGGATGTCGAACGGCTATCGACTCGTTAGTCGACTAGGCCCCGCCGGCCTTGGCCGACTCATCGCACCGCACTGACCTCGATGTAGGCATCGGAACTCAGCAGGTTCTTGTCGTCGCTGACCAAGTCGCCGACGACGTCGATGCGGATCCGTCGCTCTGAGGGGTGCTCGTTGAGGAAGGTCGCCACCGCGGTGGTGACCTCGTCGGTCAGCCTCGCCACGGCCGCACGCGCGCCGCCGGCATCGGAGTCGGTGTCACCCTTGTCCTCGATGAGGTACTGCAGCACCCTCGCATCGACGTCGACCCGCACGTTGTGCTTGATGAACACCTCCTGCACCATCTGCCGCAGCTTCTTCCGCACGATCTTCTGCTGCGTCGGCAGCGACAGCGGCTGGAAGGGTACGATCGCGTCGATGCGGCCCAGTAGCTCGGGCGGGAACCGGTTGTCGCCTGACGTCGAGGAGATGGAGCGGCGGATCAGCTTCTCGTACTCCATCAGCTGTTTGCCCGAGCCGGTGTCGTCGGCGGCGTACTGCGAGATGCTCTTGTAGATCTCCGTGCCGGCGTTCGTCGTCAGAACGATGTACGTGTTGAGGAAGCTCACTTCGCGGTTGTTGTCGTCGTTGAGCCGGCCGTCGTCGAGCACCTGTAGTAGCACGCGCGTGACCATCGCCGAGGCCTTCTCGACCTCGTCGAAAAGCAGCACGGCGTGGGAGAGGTCCCACACCCGCTTGGTGAGTTCGGAGCGGAAGGCCGCGAATGACGAGTCCTCGGCGTACTCCGTCATGTCGAAACGGATCAGGTGCCGCTGGTCATCACCGAACAGCAGCTTCGCCAGCTGCTTGGTGAGTTCGGTCTTGCCGACACCAGTGGAGCCCGTGAACAGCAGGCTCGCCATTGGCTTTCCCTTGTCGTTGAGGTCCGCCACCGCCAGCTGTAGGCGACGTGCCACCGCGCCGGTCGCCCATTCCTGGCTGAACACCTTCTCGTCCAGCTGCTTCTTGATCTTCGCGCCGTCGACCTTGAAGGCCACGTTGACGTTCAGGGTCTCCATGAGCACGTCCGAGAGCAGGTCCCGGTCCATCGGCCGGTGCGTCAGGCGAGACCAGCCGACCATGGAGTCGAGCACGAGGATCGACTTGCGCGGTTGAGCGCTGGCCGGCATGTAGCGCTGGGTGTACTCGTAGATCTGCCGGAAGATGTGGTCGTCGTAGAACTCGTCAGCCACCCCATATCGTTCGGCCATGCCCTGCAGGATCTTGATGGTCGTCGACTGGTCGGGCGGGTTCAGGTTGATGCGTTGCAGTCGCTCGACGAGTGGCTGGTTCGGCGAGATGTGCTTGTGGAACTCCTCGTAGGTTGTCGCCGCGATGATCCTGATGCCGCGGGTTCCCGATGCGGCGAGGACCGGCTTGATCGCCTCGACGGCGGCGTCGGAGAGCTGAGCGATCTGGTGGAACTCGTCGATGAAGAGGACCAGTTCGTGCTTCTCGTTTCTGACGAAGTCCTCGGCCTCGTCGAAGAAGCCCTTGAGGATCGCGGCCATGTTCTCGGCGGTGCCCGCCTCGGAGATCATGCGCGCTGGGTCCACTTCCAGGTAGAGGCGTTCCTTGTCCACCAGCATCGTGGCCTGGACCAGGGCCGTCTTGCCTGTGCCGGCCTCGGCCAACAGGAGCGCGTTGCACAGCTCGGGACGGCTCATCGAGGCCAGCAGCTGTGTCGTCTCATGCTCGCGGCCGACGATGTCGCGCTCGGCCTTCTTCAGTGGCTCCGAGAGTTTGGACAGGAGCCGGTAGCGCTCGTTGAGCTGCACCTCTTGAAACATGCCACCCAAGACCTCTCGACAGGGCTGACGATTCGACTGCAAAACCAGTCGAAATCTATCATGAGTCGTACTCAATAGGGCGCTCAATGGGGGGCTGGAAGGGTCCGTGATGGCATTCGGAGATGGGTCTTGGATCGGAGGCGCCCGCGCGATCAGTGCTCGACGTCTCGTAGTCGTGGGTCGTGTACTCCAGGAGGTCAGGCGATCGACTTGTGCGTCCGGATGCGTGCGCTCGCGCGCTGACGGTTTCGGTGGTGCGAGCTGACCGGCGGGCAGGCGCCCCCGTGTAGCCGAAAGGCCCCTGGATGTCATTCCAGGGGCCTTTCGAGGGCTTGACTCGGCCTCGACCTTGGTCTCAGCCGACCGTCGGCTGGTCGACCTCGACCTCGGCTGCCTGCTCCCGCTCGGTCTCGGGAGCCGAAGCCTGGGCCTGTGACTCCTTGGCCGCGGCCTGGGCCTTGCGGGCTGCGCGCATGGAGGCCAATTGGTGGTCCAGCGTTTTGCTGTCGACCGTGAACTCGGAGGCCTCGACGGACTTGGTGTTGACCACCAGGCCGGTGCCGTGCGTCGCGGGCATCACATTGCCCTTGAAGCCGTAGATGGTGCCGATCTCGTTGCCGTCCTTGTCCAGGATCGGCTCGGTGTTCGGCCCCGCGGCCCTGGCGATCTCCTCCATCTGACCGGTGGAGTACGGGGCGCCGTTGTTGTAGCGGACCTTGCCGTCCTCGCCCTGAACCCGATCGGACTTCAGATGGAGGTTCGTTTGCTTCGGGCCGCGCAGATCTCGAGCGTCAAGCTGGATGTCGGCGTACTGGGACTTGCCATTGCTGGTGAAGCCCTTCTTGTAGGCTATCGCGATGAGGTTGACTCCGGTCATCGCGCCCGGGCCCCTGAGAAGTGCCATGATCCTTTCCCTCCACTTGTTCCGACTGTCATCTGACAGTCGTCCGCGATCGGTCACATCGCCCGAACAAGACGTAACCAGCCTGTCTAGTCACGCTCAAAAGCGGTTGAGATGGACGGCTGATGAGAGTCGAATGCCATCTCGGCGTCTGCTGTGGTCACAGCCTGATCGACCCGGGCCTGGACCCGCACGACCAGGCCGGCGTCCAGCGAGGAAGCCTTGGACCGCCGCATCCGCTCGGCCTGCCCGCGCCCGGCGCGCAGCTCCGCGATTCGGGAACGCAACATGAGCGAGCCGGATCCCTGGCCCGTCTGCTGGGACGTCAGCTCCCGGGAGACCCGTGTCATCGCCGCGACATCGTTCACCGGCAGATCGGGAATCGCCTCTGCCTGACCGGACTGGTCCAGGTAGTCCATCGCTGCCAGCAGCAGCCGTCGGCGATCCCTGGCCGTCTCGACGAAGGCCTGGTGTGCGCGCGGCCCGATTCGGACGTCGGTGACGAAGTCGTAGCCCAGGTGATGTAGATCCAAGCCCTTGACCTCGTCGAAGTCATACGTCGTACCGACGACGACCTTGAAGTCCGTGCTGACCGCGTCCGTCTCCGTACTCGCCCGACCCTCGGCGCTCGACCCCACGCGCAGCACCAGGCCGGAGGAAGCGAGATCGGCCCGGAGGCCGTCCAACTTCTGGTCATAGGACTGCTTCATCATCCGAATACGTGCGTCCAGCACCGCCCGGCCGCGCTCGCCCTCGGTCAGGAGCCTGCCGCCGGGCTGATCGTAGATCGTCCGGCCCAGATTCTCGGCCTCCTCGGAGTCTTTCATCCGCTGCAGAGAGGCATCCGCGCGCAGGGCCATGAGCGAGAGCAGCCGCCGGCCGTAAGCCGCCACGTCCTGCTGCTGCTCGTGCCATGCGCCCGCATCCCCGACGAAGGGTAGGAAGTGCCGGTACTTGCTCATCAGCCTCCAGTGGTAGCCCTCCTCGAAGCGATAGAAGTCGTAGAGCGGGCGCGAATCCTCGGCGGCCGCACCGGCCCTATCGGCCTGTTCCCACTGGTGGGTGAGATCGCGATAGACCCCGACCTTCTCCCGGTGATGCCGTAGACGTGAGGCGTAGCTGCGCAGCCGGAAGCCGAAGGAGACCAGATCAGCTTCCGTGTTCTCGTGGTCCACCTGACGATCTGCAGCCAGCGCCGCCATCTGCTGGTAGTCCATCCCCATGACTTCGAGCATCGGCGTGCGCACTCGCAGTTCCGACTCCGGCATGGCTCGCAGCATCTGGTAGATGCCGTTGACGGCACGCTCCGTGGTCTGCGTACGTCCCTGTTCGACCAGCTTCTGCCATTCCTCCGTGCTCAGGGACTCCTTCGCGCGGCGCTCGTTGGCGTAGTCGACGATGCGCTCCATGGCCTCCGGCATCGGGGACCCAGCACGTTCGAGCTGCTCCTGCACGAGTTCGGTCACCAGCTGGTTCGCCTTGCGCATGCGAGCGTCGTTCGAGCCGGCGCGCCAAAGCGTTCGGTCCTGAGGCAGGCAGGCGAGCAGAAACTGCGGCAGAGACTCGGCACGGATTCGCTCGTGCGCCCACCGCTTGACGAAGGTGGTGACGTTGCGCCGCTCGTAGCCGACGGCGCTGGAGAGGTGAGCCACCGCCTGCTTCTCGTCGAGCCAGGCATCGACGCCGCGGCGGAGCCGGGACTTGTGCCGGTCCAGTAGCTTGCCGCGCTGTGTGCCGTTCTTCGTCACCTGGCCCCGGCCGCCGTCGACCATGGCCAGGTGGCAGTGCACATGCTCGGTGTCGACCTGGATGACCCCCACGTACCGCAGGTCGTCGAAGCCGCTGGTGCCCGAGCCCATCCGCTCCAGGCCGTACATGATCGCCATGCGCAGCTTCATCTGATCGATGTGGCCGCGGTAGTCGCCGCGGGCTTCGCAGTGGAAGTCATCGTCGATGATCTTTTGCTTCCGCAGGTACTCCTCGTCGAAAGACAGCACTGTCTTCAACACGGTGTGCCCCGCGTCGAAGTAGTGCTGGATGTCCTTGCCGGCCGCCTTGAGCTGTTCGTCCGAGAGCGAGACCGAGCCGTAGCCGAAGGCCACGCCGCCGTCGCCTTGGGCCTGACGCATCTCGTGCTTCGCCGCGCCCCGCGAGATCCCGGCGCGCTCGACGGCGGACTCCCGCGCCGTGTAGCGCAGGATGAAGTCGTCGGTGCGCAGACGCTGGATCGGAGCCAGAGACTCCGTCGCCTGTGCGCGGGCCATGTACCGGGTGACGTAGTCGCCCGGCGTCGCGCCGCGCGATCCCTTGCCGCCGGGCAGCAGCACGCTGAACTCGTTCACGATCACGATGTCCTGCTTCAGGCCCATCGCCGCTCTCCTCCCATCTCGCTACCGATGCACTACGACGCCCCGGCTGCTGTCCGCCGGTACCCGGGGCCGCGCGCCTGATCCGTCCTCAGGAGCCCAAGGTCTGCTCGTCGTCAACGCCGAAGTCCAGATCGGCCGCACGCTGGGCCACCTGGAGCTTGCGCTCGTCCAGGCTCGGGACGGGCTTGACCTCACGTCGGCGTGTCTCCTCCTCCGCCTCCTCCTCCAGGTCGGGATCCAGGTTCAGGTCGCGCTGCGCCTCACGGGTCGGGACCGAGGAAGCGGACGGCACCTCCTGCTCTTCAGCCCTGTGCAGTGGTGTAGCCACGCGCTTCCGGTAGAGGTTCTCCGTGGTGCCCTCGGTGCTCGCACGCTCGGTCTCGTACTGCTCCCGTTCGACGGCGATCTCCGCCTCGATCTGCCGCAAGCGCGCGTTCATGCCGTCAGCGACCGGCGCGGCCTCGGGCACGGGCGCTCCGACGACCTGCTTGACCTCGGTGTCCAGGCCCAGCTCGTCCTCGGTGAACAGCGGGTTGATCGCGTCCGAGCGCGACTTCAGCCCACGTGCATCGACTACGGCCTCGGCCCGTGGGACGCCGTTCTTGGATTGGTCGGCGAAGTAGCCGGCGAGGTCATAGCCGCTGGACTCGAGATCGATCTCCAAGCCCCCGATGCCGTGGACCTGGGTGAAGACCACGGGCACATCGCCCTCGGTCTGCACCTCCGACGGAGCGAGGACGAGCACGTCCGCCGTGGCCGGCAGCTCCCACTCGATCCCGGTGACCTGCTCGGGCACGGTGAAGCCGGTCGTGAAGTATCCCTTGCCGGCCAGCACCACCAGCTGCTCGTCGTCGAACTCGTAGAAGGCGTCCACCTTCTCGCCCTGGCCGGGGGAGTAGGTCACCTGGGAGATACCGAACGGCAGGGCCTCGGCAGGGGTGACCGAGCGCAGCTCGCCCCTCATGTGCAGGTACGGACGATAGTTCTCCTCCTCGCCCCGATGCTTGAGGTAGAGCGATTCGACCATGACGCCGAGCTCGGCGACCACCCCCTCCAGCCGGTACGTCTCCACTCCTCGTTCACGCAGGACACGGTGGGCCCATACGTCGTTCATCGTCAGTCCTGCGGTACGCATCACTTGCTCCTCTTGCGGTAGGTCCGGCTCTGGTTGGTGGTCCTGGTCGTGGACTCCGGTGTGACGTCGGCCCCGGTCGCCTCGTCACGGGCGTCCTGGATCTTCGCGATCATCCGTGTTGCCCAGCGCCACATGCCGCGCATCACGACGATCTCGCCCGCGGCGAGGAGTACGACCAGGAAGAGGAGCGGCATCAGCCACATGGCGATGGTTCCATCCGCGCTGAGCGCACCCCGGGATGCGCCCGACTGCTGGTGCAGCCATGCGCCCAGCAGCGGGAGGATGACCATGGCCGTGATGAATGCCAGCAGGTAGTCGGCGAGAAGGACGACGGCCCGGAAGAACCCCGCCCACACCA
Organism: Streptomyces sp. NPDC029216; assembly: GCF_040648015.1. NCBI lineage: Bacteria > Bacillati > Actinomycetota > Actinomycetes > Kitasatosporales > Streptomycetaceae > Streptomyces > Streptomyces sp. NPDC029216. The sequence continues at coordinate 26,107 of NZ_JBEZWL010000019.1, forward strand.
CGACGGAGAACCTACCGGCCTGATTCCTCGGAGCCAGGCGCCGCCATCCGGTGCGCGGCTTCGAAGCCTTGTGCTCCTTCTCAGGCTTGGCCGTGGTCTTCCTCGCCCCCGAGGCCGTGCTCGTCGGGACAGTCGTCTCGGTCTTCTCCAGGGCCTGAGTCGACATGTTCGTGTCCTTACGTCTCGTAGAGGTCTTCTGGGGTGAGTGCCGAAACGGTGGGCGCTTCGCTCACCGTTTCGGCTTGGGGGAGGACTGTTTCTTGCCGGCGCCGACGACGGCGTCGCGGGTCTTGCCGGAGGCCCGATAGGCGTCCAGCGACGTCGCCGTGCCGTCCTGAGCGGTGGAGTAAGTGAGGACCACGAACTCGCTCTTGGCAGCGCTGCTCTGATCCGGTCCAACGCGGACCGGATCGAGACGGGCCACCCCCGTGTAGGAGTAGCTCAGGCCCTGCACCCGACTCACATGAACGTCCAGATCGGCAAGCGCGTACGTCGTCCCAGCGCCCTTCGTGGCTTCGGTCGCGTTCATCCACTCCGGCACGAACTCGGTCAGTACCCGGGACTCGTGGTCGAGGAAGCCGTAGCGCGCGTCGAGTAGCGCCTGCTGCTCCTTGACGGTCCGGCTCGACGCCGAGCTGTCCGTGAGGCTGAGCAGAAGGGACCGACCCGTCGTCTTGTCACGGTTCACCCGCTCGCTGTCCACGCCCGGCAGCTGGGCCAGCAGCGCCGTGTGCTGTGCTGCGAGCTTGGTCTGGGCGGCGCTGAGGTTGCCTTCGAGCTTCTGAACAACCGCGTTGTCCGGTATGTCCGACGCAGCCGAACCGTCGCTGAGCAGGCCGGCTCCGAGGGTGACCACCGAGAGCGCGAGCAGCGCCCCGGTGCCGCCGAGCAGGATCCTCCCGGCGTGCAGGCGCAACTTGTCCTTGATTTCCTCCTTCACGGTGCCTTCACCTCCTGCTTCAGAGCCTCGCCCGTGGCCGTCGTACCGGTCCGGACGTTCACGAACGCGTTGCGGACCAGGTCGTAGTCGGCGCGGGCCCAGGCCAGCACCGCCGGCTTCTCGCCCGCACCGGTCCGGGTCTCCATCGCCAGCCAGGTCACCGCGATGGTGCCGTCGTCGTTGACCAGGTAAGGCACCTGGCCGGCCCACTCGAAGCCGGAGCCGAAGCTCATTGGGATCCCGACGCCGGCTGGTACGTCCTTGTCGCCGGCGAGCAGGTACCACGGGCCCAGGTCCCCCTGGTGTACCGAGGGGGCGAAGTAGGGGATGAGATTGCGTAGCGTCGACTGAGACGTCGCCGGGTCGAGCTTGCCGCCGTTCGCCGCCAGGTTGGGCGTCAGGTAGCGGTAGTCGTTCTGCAGCTTCGCGACCTGACCAGCCGCCGTCAGGGCCGCGGTCAGACCGCGCTCGGCGTCGTCGGCCTTCGGTAGCGCCGCAGTCTTCGCCTCGGTGATCCTGATCTGCTCCTGCAGAGAGGACACCTCCGGTGCAGCCGTACCGCGCACCGCGCTCTGGCCGTCGGAGATTCCTGCGGAGAGTACGAAGCACAGCAGTGCGCCGACACCCATGCTCAGGCCGGCCGCAAGGGTGGGCTTGCGCAGCCTGCCCGCGGGCTGCATGCGCTCAGGAGTGTCCGCGCCCTCCTGCGAGGAGCCGGACGTCGCGACGAAGCGCGTCTTGCGTACCGCGGACCCGCTCGACTCGTCAGTCTGTGTCGATGCCATTACTCCTCAACTCGCCGTTCCACTCAAATATCAGTCTAACTCTATCAGCGAGGCGAGTCGAAAGGTGGCGTGAGTCATTTCGAATGGCGAGTCTCGCCGCTCGCCGGTACGCCGGAGAGGTTCGAGACCTTGCCCTGGGCGTCGACCGTGACGAAGAGCAGCGCGCGCCGGTACGCCGTGACACTGGCTTTGCTCGCCTTGTTCTGGGACGTCGCGTCGGAGGTGACCTCGACGTCGGCAAGGACGGCGTAGGTGTAGACGCCCGCCTTGGCGTCGATGATCTCTATGTCCGGATCCGCGCCTACGGCCGAGTTCAGGCCAACCGTGTCGATGTAGTAGTAACGCCGCCCTTGGGAATCCTCGTTGAACCTCGACGGGGGCATGAACGACTTCAGGAACGTCTCGTTCTCGGTGAGGTCGAACCGCCTCTTCAGCCTCTCGCGCGCAGCCTCGTAGCTCTGCCCCGAGTCCCACGTGAAGACCATCGAGAGCAGCGACTTGATGCGCTCACCGTCGGTGCTCAGCCGACTCCGGCTGACACCCAGGGCCGCCATGACGTCCGCGTTCACCTGCTCGGCGCGACTCTTCCGGACTGCCGCCAGCTGTCCCTCGATATCGTTGATCTGGGCTTCCTGCTCAACCAGGGCCGCGTGCCGGCTGCTCCAGGTCACTCCGCCAACCGTCGCGACGACCGCGAGGACCGCTGCCGTCCCCAGGGCCGAGAGGTTGCGCCGGAAGAATCCCCGCCGCGCGGGTGCTGTCGTCTGCTCCGTCATCGCTTCCCGCTCTCCTCCTGTGTGCCCGTGCCGCTGAGTGCGGGTACTCCGGACCCGGCCGGCACCTTGACCGCCGGGTTCTCGTACCGAGCCCCAGCGGCGGTTACCACGAGGGCCAAATGGTCGAAGGCCCCCGCCGTGCCATTGCGCACGTAACGCGCGCTCGCCCAGGCGAGCACCTCGCCGCTCGTCGTATCCCGGCACAGCCAGACGACCCTTGCCTGGTTCGTCGCGCCCGAGCCGCCCTTCACGCTCAGATCGGGCATCACCGTCTCGACCTTCCACGCGTACGTGCTCGGGGCAGCTGCTTTCTCGCCGTCGTAGCGGATGTACCAGGCGTGGCGCGGATCGATCTCGGTGGTCGCATCGAACGGCGTCAGTGTCGAGGTGCTGTACGCCTCCTCGTCACTGACCAGGAAGGAGTCCTTGCCGAATAGTCGCGCCAGGTCCCGTCGGTGCTTGACGATTTCCAGCGTGGCCTGGTTCGGAGCCCCGTTGTTCGGGCTGGGCTGGACACTGGCCTGGTGGTACAGCGTGGCGAAGGTCTGCTCACCCGCCGCGACCTTCTTCGCGTCGGCGGCTGCCGCCTCGGCGAGCTTTGACAGCTGCGCGCCGGCGTCCGCCTTCACGGGCGTGGACTGGGCATCGTCCAACTGTTCCTTGAGCTGGAAGATCCGGGCCTCGTTGTCCGCTGTGGTCGTCTTGAAGCTCTCGCCAGTCACGCCCGCGGCGATGACCAGGGCGAGGATCCCGGCACACATCACCGCGGTGACGCCGCGGCGGAGCAGGCGCGCGGTGTCCGCCGGGGCGCGGGCCTGCCCCTTCTCGCGCTGGCGCATCATCCAGCCCGCGAAGCGCTCTTCGAGCTCGACTCCGGTGACCTTCGTGTGCGCCTTCGATGCCGCGGGCTTCTCCTCGGACGTCGACTCGCTCTCCTGTTCCGATCCGGTGCTCTCGGACTCGTCAGGGGTTGTCGTCACGGAACGCTCCTCACTCCGCATTGTCCTCATAAACGACTCAAGCCTATATCAAATGCCATTCGTGGCCGAGTTTGAAATCCATTCAACAAGAGCGTCGAAGGTGGAACTGGCGCGCGGACCTGACTCGGACACGAAGAAGCCGGTGCCCGGATCGCCGAGCACCGGCTTCTTCCTCCCAGGTCAGATGCTGCGCATCAGGCCGCTTTGATCTTGTCGGAGGTGAGCATCGCATCCGACATGTCCACGAACTTCCAGCCCTGGGCAGCCATCCGCGCCGCGCTGTCGACGCGGACCCGGCCCATGTAGGCGCAGTAGCCGGCCTCGCCGACGATGACCTTGTCCCCCTGGACGCCGAGCACCACGAGGGTGTGGCCGACCGGAGTGGATCCCGGCCCGGACCCGACCGAGTAGGGGGCAGGGGTCGACTGCATCGCCTTGCCGGTCTCCCTCGCGATCGTGTAGGCCGTCTCCTTGCCATCACCGACCGGGTAGGCCTGGAACGTCGTGTACTTGTTCACGAAGTAGGTTGAGAAGCTCACGCAGTTCATCGCGTGATTGTCGCCGCAGGAACCAGGGCCGCCGCCCGGACCGTATCGGTCGTCGAGGAACTTGTCGCCCTCCTTGTTGAAGAGGTCGACGAGGGCCTGGGCCTCCTCCTGCGTCATCCCGCCGTCCTTCAGCGAGACGGAACTGCCGTTCTTGGAGGTGCAGTTGCCCAGGATCGTGTCGATCCCGTTCGATATGTTCTCGATGATCCCGCCGATGATGTCCTCGACGCCGCCCACGATCGAGCTGTCGACCGACCAGCCGCTCATCTTGCCGAACCACATCTCGGCCTTGTCGCCGCGTGCGGCGACGCCGGCCGCGCCGTCGGCCGAGCGCTCCCAGTTCTCGTGGAAGTGCAGCGCCGCCGCACGCGGCGAGCCCTGTGACTTCTTGAGCATGCCCTTGAAGACCGTGACATCGCCCGGGTTGTCACCACCGATCATGAAGGCCAACTGGGCCTTGATCGTGTACCAGTCGACGCCCTTGCTCTTCGCGTACTGGCGCAGCAACGTGTTGCGGCCGAACGTCCACTGCCCGAGACCGATGCCGTTGTCCGTGTTCTCTGCGGCGCCGGCCTTCACGGCGGTCATGGAATACGTCCCGGTCGGGAAGTTCTGCACGCTCGTCGGGTCGATCCCGGACTCCTGTGACCAGTTGCCGAGGATGCCCGCGATGTTCTCCTTCGGCATTCCCCAACTGCTGAGTACCGAGTAGATCTCCTTGGCGTTCTTCTCCACGTTCGCCGGGACGGTGGCACCGGAACCGTCGCCGACGCTACCCGCGTTCACGACGCACGCCGCCCTGTTGGCGTTGATGCTGCCCTCGGTCAACGCCGTCGAGTTGAGGACACCGGTCAGGACCGAGCCCAGCAGGGCCACGGTGGCAGTCATCGCGACCGCACCCGACATCGCTGCCGCTACAGGGGCCATCGTCGCAGTGACGGTGATGCCCAGGACCGTGCCGGCCCCCTTGGCTATAGCGCTGCCGATCGCCATGAACGGCGCAGCGATCGCATGGCCAACCGCCTTGAGGATGTTGACAATGAGCATCCACAGCAGCTTCCCGGCGTTGACGGCCATCGCCATGGCTGCGAAGAACATGGACTTGAGCCAGTTCAGTAAGGCCATGGCCATGACCACGCCCATGGCCGGCGGAGCAGCAGACGCACCACCGCCGACGGCGACGCCCTTGGCCGCCTTCGAGCCCAGGCCCTCGTCGTCCTTCCCCGCGCTGCGCTCGTAGCCCGTGCCGCCGACACCCAGCTCGCGCTGGTCGGCCGGCTTGGCGTCCGGGCTGCCGCCGGTGGCCTTGGACACGCCTTTGGCCGCGTCCTGGGCACCCTCGACAGCGACGTTCTTCGCTGCGCCAACGGCGGCTCCCGGAAGCCCGCCGGCCTGTGCGCCGGCCACGGCACCGGAGACAGCGGCTCCCGTGTAGCGCCCGACGTTACGACGGGTCGCGCTGCTGCCGTCTCCTTCGATCGCCTTCTGGGTCGCGTGTCCGGCCATGTTCCCGGCGACGCCGTTCATACCCTGCTTGATCGTCGCCCCGGCATTCGCGGCCCCGGCTGTCTTGCCTGCGGTGTCTGCGCTGTCCGGTATCTTCGACCCAGCCTCCGACATCTTCGGCGCAGTGTTCGCCGTGCCAGATGGGCCAGAAGGACCGGAAGAATCAGCTTCCCGCCCCGGGAACTGCTTGAGCACGGTGGCCTTGCCCTCAGGAGGCTTCTCGATGCCCTCCTTATGGGTGGGCGGCGCCGCCTTCATCCTGCTGTGCTGGCGCTGGGGCGCCGCCGAACCGAGGCTCTTGGTCCCGCGACCCTGCCGGGGCATCCCCTGACTCACCGACGTGTCCGGCTGGTCCTTCGTCGTCCCCTTCTTGGAGCTCCGATTCGGTTGGTCGGCGGCCATGCTATTTTCCTTTCCGGCTCAATCCAGGTAGCAGGGTGCGACACTTCCTCGCCGCACTCAGTGGAGCGTGGTGAGGAAGTCTTTGTCGTCGCGAATGGTGCTGTTGGACTGCACGTCCCGCAGACTCACGTCCAGTCGGAGTAGGTCGAGTGAGAGATCCGACTGGTACTTAGACTTGTTCCCTGAGTAGTTCTGATACGCATGTGAAAGGTTGTTCATGATGTTCATGAGCGGGCGCATCGTCACGTCAGAGGACTGGTAGTCCTTGGTGAGACTGGTGCCATCCGAGAGAATCCACTGCATGTCCGAGATCTGCTGACTCGTCGGATCTGAGCCCTCGTCACGCTTCTTGGTGAGGAACTGGGCGTAGCTCTGTCCGGCTGGCGCCAGGGCATCGAGGTAGCCGTCGTAGACGTTGCCTGTACGCCAGTTGAGGTCGAAGCCGCCGGGGACGACGTGATTGGTCTGCAGCGCCAGCGTCGAGACACCATCCTTTGCCTCGGTTGCGGAGACCCCCGTGATCTTGTCGGTGGCGATCGAGGCCGGAACGGTCGGCGGACGCAGGAACAACCCGTCGATCTTCGTCGTCTGCAGGTCGGACGTATAAGACCGAATCTGCGTCAGATTCACGCGCATCTCGACGAGCTTCTGGTCCAGGGCGTTCCTGGCCTCGGTCTCCTTCTCCTTGAGTGCGACCCCGTAGTAGGCCTGCGCGGGATCGAAGGTCGGAGCGTTGAGCGCCGCGATTTTCCGGACCCCGGACGCACCGGGGTTGAAGAAGACCCGCCACTGGTCGTACTTGGAGAAGGTCTCGTCGCCGGCCAGCTTGCCGCTGCTCTGCCTCTGCTGCGCTCCGGGCGCGGTGAGTTCGGCATTCGCACGGACCGTCAGATTCAACACCTGACGGTCGAAGGGCCGGTCGGCGGTCAGGAGGACCCCGATGTAGCCGGTCGAGCCGAAGGCGTAGAAGGAGCCCTTGATCCCGCTGGTGCTGACCGGCTCGCTGTTGAGCGAGGTGTCCGACCCGAGCAGGAACGCCCTGTAGTCCGCGGCGTTGTACGAGATCTGGGCGGTCGGGCTGAAGTGCATCATCACGAGCGCCTTGTTGCCGCTCTCGTTGGTGTAGACCCCGTCTACGGTGCCGTCGAGATTCGTCTTCGACGTTTTGAAGTCGCTGGTGTACAGCGCCGTCTGCGACAGCGAGTCACGTTCCGCCTGGTATGCCGAGACTCCTGAGGTGCCGATCGCGATCGCGCCCGTGACCGCGAAGATGCCGAAGAACACCCCAAAACGCTCGATCGCGTGGTGCGAGTCAAGCTTGAACTTCCTGCTGAAGGCCAGCGCCTTGACCTTGATCCCCATGTCCTGCTCTCTTTCGCGCCTGCACCGTGCTGCGAGCCCGGATATGGCGAACCGGGTCGGAAGAGGCCTTGCACCTCAACCGACCCGGTTCGCTCGATGCCTCTGTCACCGTTCGTGTGCGCAGTCTGTGACGGCCCCTTACTTGGAAGGGCCGCTCAGGAACCCGCTGACCTGGTCGACGGTCTGCACGATCACCGTGCCGCCGCCGAGATCCGTAATGGTCTGCTGGCCGCCGGAGCCGATCGTCGAGATCAGCGTCCACCCGCCGGTGCTCAACGCTCCGCCGACGAGAATGAGGAGCGCGACCGTGCCCCAGCCCTGCTGTTGGCCGGCGGACTGCGGGTTGGCCATCAGCTTCTTGATCAAGAGCACGCCGCCCCAGACCAGGCCGACAACACCGAGCAGCATGAGTACAGAACCTCCCCAGAGCTGGACCTGGGACTTGGCGTTCTGCAGGAAGCTGGTCAGGTCCCAGGCGGCGCTCGGCAGGGGTGCCTGTGTGAGGACGGCTGCCCCGTAGGTCTTCGGCATACTTCTTTCCTCTCACCTTTCGATTCATTCAGTGACGTGGCGTCGAGTCGCAAGGCAACAAGCGTGGGCTGCCTACCATGGCAGGTGACGATAGGAGCTGAAGTGATCGATGGCATCCATCGATTCCTCTTGCTGACTCGTATACGTGCGCATCTTGAGTGGCTAACCTACACCATTCAAATGATGGGGCGTAGGGGTTCGCTAGGGTCTATCGATAGACCATCGAAAGAGGCTCGGAGACGAGGCGAATCGACGTCGCGGCGCGTGGTCGTGGAGGTGGCGCGTGGCCGTGGAGGTGCGGTGGATGCCTGTGGAATCCGCAGTGCGAGATGTGTAATGTGCTGCTCCAGCACTGCCGCGACGCCGGCCTGCTCGATTCCGAGGTGGGCCGCCCCCACCTACCACCCCGTCGATCGCGATCTTCACCAGGAAGTGTCAAACCGCCATGAACCCACTGCCCGGTGACCTCTTCGCCCGCCGGCTTCGTCAAGAGCGCGAACGCCTCGGCATCAGCCAGGCAGAGCTAGCGCGCCGTATGGCCGCACTGCTTGGCACGAACGTTGACTCCACCGCCATCACGCGCATCGAGCAGCAGACCCGTGCGGTCAGGCTCGACGAGGCGGTCACCGCTGCCGAGGCTCTCGGGGTTCCGCTGATCACACTGGTCAGCGACAACTACGCCCGGGAAAACGAGGCTGAGATCCAGAAGCAGCTCGCCGAGCTCGCCATCGCCGAGCAGGAGCGGGAGAGGCTGCGGCAGAAGATCCATCGGATCACCCAGACCATCCAGCAACTCTCCGCCGAGCGGGAGGCCTTCCGCTCCCACGCGCTGAGCGTCAACCCTGAAACCGCCGGCGACCACGAGCTCGACCCTGAGACCCAGGCCTCTCTCGATGTCCGGATGCGTGATGTCCGGAACAAGCCGGCCGGAGAGGGTGCAGGCCCAGGCGCATGACGCTGTTGCGGGCGGCCGGGTTGAACTTCCGGTCGCAGAGGTTCACCGTCTCGGTTTCCGCCACCGGTTGGCCTGCATGATCTCCTCGGTGCTCGCGTCGTTCCGCCTTATCTGGGTGACATGACCAGCCCGCAGACTGTGGAAGTCGTATGCCGACGGATCCCTCCCGGCCCCTCCCATGTGCCGGTGCAGCATGGCGTGCAGCGCGTCGCCGCTCACGCCGGTCGTGTGGATCCGTGCGCCCCTTCGAATGGGGGGCGTCGCCCGCAGCAAGAGTGGACGACCAAGGTCCGCGCTGCTGATCAGCCCCGCGTGGCCGGCGGCGCCGAAGACGTGCGCGTCGAAGAAGCACATTGTCCTGGTTGGCCTTCGGCTGGCCACGGGCCCGTAGATCCGTCGATCAGATGTAGCTCCAGGCCGTGCAGCCGCACGGCCGCAGTGTCCCAAATCGCCGACGCTGTCGGGCGGTTCGGATAGGATCGTAGGTATGGGAATTGACTGGGAAAACATACTCGGCACAAGCGGGAACGGCCTCGACGAGGCATACGACAGCGTGGTCTCCTCGGTCATCTATAGCGAGACCCTGGGGGGCGACCATCGGCCACTCCCAGTCGGCGAAGAGTGCGACGACACAGATGGCCTGCGCTGACCTGAGGGCGCACGCAGAAGTAGAGGCTTCTGCCCCGGAGTGAACCGGTGGTCAAGCGTGACATCGGCAACCTCGCCTCGCCGTGTCCGGATGAGCGCGGCACGGGTAGCGAGAAGTTGCGCTCGGACGGCCCGGCGTCCGTCGCTGGCTTCTTCGGCGGGGCGCTGACCTGGCCGGGGAAGCCGCGGGCCAGGCCGGCATAGCCGGAATCGACTTCGGCTTTCACGTTCGGGTGCAGACGCAACTGCTCCTCGCGGCCCTCGGTGCGTACTGCAGTGACATCGTGCATCCGACCTGGGCGGATCGCCCCGAGCCACAGCTCCCCGGTCCACGAAGACCAGTTGGTGATCCGGCCCAGCCCCGGCCGCACGCAATCGGCCGTGGCCACGCCGTTTGGTCAGCTCAGACTCTCGGGCTGCGGTCCACGACCCGGCCAACTCGGTGATCAGTGCACCCAGGTGTTCCTTCGAGATCCCGCACAGGGCAGAATCAGAATAGGCCACGTGGGCCCAACTTGACTTCACACCCCAGATGATCCCGCGCGGCTTTTTGCCTCGGACACCAGGGCGGCTGCCGGAGCCTGACCACCGACGCCCCGATCATTCAGGCCCAGGCCGGTGCGCCCATTCCTGGTCGAGGATGTTGCAGACTTCGGAGTCACGCCAGCCGTCCCGGATCAGCGCGGTGTGCCGGTGTCGACCCTCGTGGGTCATGCCGAGCTTGCCCAGCACCCGGGCCGATGCGACGTTGCGAGGATCGCAGGCCGCATAGATCCGGTGCAGTGCCCTCAGCCCAAACCCTCTGCCGGGAAGTTCCCCGCCGATGGCTGATACCAGCACTCAAGTCGCGGGCTCCTGCGCGATCAAGATCGCGTCATTATCGTGCGGCTACTCGTAAGCCTGCGCGCGCTGACAGACGGGGCGACGTCGACCGGAGGAGCCTGGATCGGCAGTTGGGCGGCACGCCCGCGCAGCAGCAGGGCGCAGTCGACCGTGAGGCCTGGCGGGTGAGGGCATGGATGAATCGTACGGGCCCGCACCGACAATGGCCGCTGAGCTCCGCCCTCGATGGCGTAACTCGGCCGACTCCTCGGCGGCGTGGTCCCGGCGAGGGCGCGGACGGGCAGACGAGGCCCGCCGCTACGCCCCCGCGGAGGGCTCAATGCGGGATGCTGTCGATCAACTCGCGCCCGCCCTGACGAAGAAGGGCGGCGAACTCGTCCTCACGGAGACGGCGCGGAGCGTGGGGTGCGAGTTCCAGGCCAAGCAGTTCGAGCGGGCCGGCTACACGGTGACCTTCCCGTGGCCTCCCCAGGGCACTCGGGAGCGGGCCGTGATGATCGTGTCCCGCCTCACCACGAGCCCGCTCCGGCTAGCCGTTGGACCACCTTCCGCACCGTGCGTCCCGCCTCCCAGGTGGGAGACGAGTGGGAGATGATCATGGCGTGGTGATGCAGTCAGGCGCTAGGAAATGCTAGATGGCGCTACATGTGCGGCCCGGGTTCAGGACCCGGACGCACCCGCCTCCGCGCTGAGCACGCCCATGCCGATGAGGACGAACAGCACGATGCCCAGCAGGATGCGGTAGATCACGAACGGCATGAAGCTCTTGGTGGAGATGAACTTCATGAACCAGGCGATGACGACGTAGCCCACGAAGAAGGCGATCACCGTGGCGAAGATCGTCGGACCCCAGGTGATGTGGCCGGGACTCTCGATCACGTCCTTGATCTCGAACGCGCCCGAGGCCAGCACCGCCGGGATGGCCAGCAGGAACGAGTAGCGGGCCGCCGCCTCGCGGGTGAAGCCCAGCAGCAGACCGCCGGAGATCGTCGCACCGGAGCGCGAGACGCCCGGGATCAGCGCCATCGCCTGGCACACGCCGAAGATCAGCCCGTCCTTGACGCCCAGCTCCTTGAGCGTCTTGCGCTGCTTGACCACCCGGTGCCGGCCGCCCTCCTCGTCGCGGGAGGCCAGCCAGTCGGCGAAGCCGAGGATCAGACCCATCACGATCAGGGTGGTGGCCGTCAGCCGCAGGTCACGGGCGGGGCCGGTGATCTGGTCCTTGAAGGTCACGCCGAGGACGCCGATCGGGATCGAGCCGACGATGACGAGCCAGCCCATCCGCGCGTCCTGCTCGGAGCGCAGCGACTTCGTGTAGAGCGAGCGGAACCAGGTCGAGACGATCCGCGCGATGTCCTTGCGGAAATAGATCAGCACGGCCGCCTCGGTGCCGATCTGCGTGATGGCGGTGAAGGCCGAACCCGGGTCGTGCCAGCCGGCGAAGGCCGCGGTCAGCCGCAGGTGCGCGCTGGAGGAGATCGGGAGGAACTCCGTAAGACCTTGGACGAGACCGAGGATTAGGGATTCGAACCAGCTCATGTCGGGGTGCGCTCGTCCTTGTGATCGTCGGGCAGTTCGGGTCCGATGCTAGGGCCCGTGGGGAGCGGCTCCGACCACAGGGGGGTGTACGGCCGCGGGCTCGCCTGCGGCGGGGGCGGCGAGGCGGTGCCGCTTGCGCCAGCCGACCGCCGCGGCGACCGCTCCGGAGACGGCGATGAAGGCGAACGAGACGAGGAACGCCGGGGATCCGGGCGAGGAGGCGCTGGCCCCCGCGATCACGTACGCGGCCGTGTTGGGCACCGTACCGAGGGCCGTCGCCAGCAGGAACGGGAACCAGCCGCAGCGGGAGACCGCCGCCAGGTAGTTGGCGGCGGCGAACGGCACCCCGGGGAAGACGCGGACCGCCAGCACGGAACGGAACCCGTGCCGGCTCAGCTGGGCGTCGGCCGCCTTCAGCCAGCGCCCGCGCAGGTACGGCCGGAGCGCCTCCTGACCCATGGCCCGACCCAGCCCGAAGGAGATCCCGGCGCCGAGCACCGTGCCGGCGACGGCCGCCACCAGCCCGGACTGGGCTCCGAAGACCGCCCCGGCGGCGAGGTTCAGCAGCGGGCGCGGCACGAACGCCGCCGTGCACAGCCCGTACGCGCCCGCGAACAGCAGCACCGCCGCGCCCGCGGGGAGTCCCTGGGGCCAGCCCTGGGAGAGCAACCGCTGGGGCTCGTAGACCAGGACGCAGGCCCCGGCCGCCACGAGCAGCACGACGAGCAGCGCCAGCCGCGTCCACGGCGCGAGGAGGAGGGACATCCGGGGAGATTAACCGACCGGAGCGGCAGCCCGCCGTAATCCAGACCTCATCCGGACGAACGGAGCCGGGCGGACGCGGGGGCGCTGCGGTACATCGCGCCGCGGTACGTCGCGCCGTGGTAAATCGTTCGACGCGCCCCGGCCCCTCGGGCAGGATCGGGGGCATGTCCCGGTACGCCTTCCCCTCAGCGCCGTCCGCAGTCGCGGACGCGCCGAAGGCTGCCGTCCCGGCCTCCTCGGCCGTCGCCCTGGCAGAGGCCTTCGCCGCAGCGGCACCCGCCGCGTTCGACGGCGCACGAAGCTGACCCTTCCCGGATCGTCCGGCGGACCCCGCAGGGGGAGGGTCGGTTCGCTCCAGGGGTCCCGTTCCAGCTTCGAGACAACGGGAAAGAGACATGGCCAAGACGGCCTTCACCCGCACCAAGCCGCACCTCAACATCGGCACCATGGGTCACGTCGACCACGGCAAGACCACCCTCACCGCCGCCATCACCAAGGTCCTCGCCGAGCGCGGCGGCGCCTCCTTCGTGCCGTTCGACCGGATCGACCGCGCCCCCGAGGAGGCCCGGCGCGGCATCACCATCAACCTCACGCACGTCGAGTACGAGACCGACACCCGCCACTACGCCCACGTCGACATGCCCGGCCACGCCGACTACATCAAGAACATGGTCACGGGCGCGGCCCAGCTCGACGGGGCCATCCTCGTCGTCTCCGCCCTGGACGGGGTCATGCCCCAGACCGCCGAGCACGTGCTCCTCGCCCGGCAGGTCGGGGTGGACCACATCGTGGTGGCCCTCAACAAGGCGGACGCCGGGGACCCGGAGCTGACCGACCTCGTCGAGCTGGAGGTCCGCGAGCTGCTCACCGCGCACGGCTATGGCGGCGAGGAGGCCCCGGTCGTGCGGGTCTCCGGGCTCGGGGCGCTGGAGGGCGACCCGCGCTGGACGGGGGCGGTCGAGGCGCTGCTCGACGCGGTGGACACGTACGTGCCGATGCCCGTGCGGTACACGGACGCGCCGTTCCTGTTGCCGGTCGAGAACGTCCTCACCATCACCGGCCGCGGCACCGTCGTGACCGGCGCCGTCGAGCGCGGCACCGTCCGGGTCGGAGACCGCGTCGCCCTCCTCGGGGGCGAGGGCGAGGTCGTGGAGACCGTGGTCACCGGCCTGGAGACCTTCGGCAAGCCGATGGAGTCCGCCGAGGCGGGGGACAACGTCGCGCTGCTCCTGCGCGGGGTGCACCGCGACGGGGTGCGCCGCGGGCACGTGGTCGCCGCGCCCGGCAGCGTGGCGCCGCGCCGGCGCTTCACCGCGCGGGTGTACGTGCTCTCCGGGCGCGAGGGCGGCCGGACGACCGCCCTGTCCTCCGGCTACCGGCCGCAGTTCTACATCCGCACCGCCGACGTGGTCGGCGACGTGGACCTGGGCGAGGCCGGGGTGGCCCGCCCCGGTGAGACGGTGACCATGACCGTCGAGCTGGGCCGGGACGTGCCCCTGGAGGCGGGGCTCGGCTTCGCGATCCGCGAGGGCGGGCGCACCGTCGGCGCGGGGACGGTGACCGAGGTGCTCGGGTAGCCCCGGCTGTGGTGGCGGCGGTCCGGCTTTGCCAGACTGCCGTCACCACACGGGTGGCCCGTGGGGGGAGCGAGGGGCGGGCGGGGATGAGCGGCGAGACGGTACGCGACACGGCACTGGTGCTCGGAGGCGGCGGGCTCACCGGCGTCGGCTGGGAGTCCGGGATCCTCTACGGGCTCGCCCGCGCCGGAGTGGACCTCACCGGCGCCGACCTCGTCGTCGGCACTTCCGCCGGCTCGGTGGTCGCCGCGCAGCTCGCCTCCGGGCTGCTCACCCCGCGCGAACTGTACGAGCGCCAGCTCGCCGACCCCGCCGGGGAGATCGCGGCGAAGTTCGGCGCGGGCCTGCTCGCCCGGTACGTCCTCGCCATGGTCCGCTCGCGCGACGCCGCCGAGTACGGCAGGCGGGTCGGCGCCATCGCCCTCGCCGCCGACACCCCCGACGAGGCGGAGCGGCGCGCGGTCCTGGCGGCCCGGCTCGTCTCGCACGAGTGGCCCGAGCGGCGGCTGGTCGTCACCGCCGTCGACGCGCTGACCGGCGAGAGCGCCCTCTTCGACCGGGAGCGCGGGGCCGGGCTGGTGGACGCCGTCGCGGCGAGCTGCGCCGTGCCCGGGGTCTGGCCGCCCGTCACCATCGACGGCCGCCGGTACGTTGACGGCGGCGTCCGCTCCGCCGTCAACGCCGACCTGGCGGCCGGCTACCGGCGCGTGGTGATCCTCGCCCCGCTGCCCGTCGGCGTGGGGAAGCTCCCCTCTCCCGTCCAGCAGGCCGAGCGGCTGCGGGCCGAGGGGGCCCGGGTGCTGCTGATCGCCTCGTCCCCGGAGGCCCGCAAGGCCTTCGGCCGCAACATCCTCGACCCCGCCCGGCGGGCCCCCGCGGCCCGGGCGGGGCTGGCCCAGGCCGCCGCGCACGTGGCCGAGGCGGCCGCCGTCTGGACGTCGGCCTGAGGGGCCTGCGGCGGGCCCGACAATGGTGGGGTGAGCGACGAACAGATCCCGGTGATCCGGGAAGTGGGCCAGGGCACCGCCAAACTGATGCCGGACGTGGACCGGGAGCGGGCCTGGCTGCTCACCGTGAACGGGGCCCCGCAGTCCTACGTGGACCTCGACGAGCCCGAGCACCTGGAGTTCGAGTACGTACGCCGCCTCGCGCACGTACTGGACTGCGCGGCCGAACCGGGTGCGGCCCTGGACCTGCTCCACCTGGGCGGCGGCGCGCTGACCCTGCCCCGCTACGCCGCCGCGGCCCGGCCGGGGTCGCGGCAGACCGTGGTCGAGTTCGACGCGGGGCTGGTGGAGCTGGTGGCGGAGCACCTGCCGCTGGACGCGGGAGCGCGGGTGGAGGTGCACGCCGCCGACGCCCGGGCCTGGCTGGAGCGGGCCCCGGAAGCGAGCGCGGACGTCCTGGTCGCCGATGTGTTCGGGGGCTCCCGGGTGCCGGCCCAGCTGACCTCGGTCGAGTACGCGCGGGAGGCGGCGCGGGTGCTGAGGCCCGGCGGCATCTACGCGGCGAACCTGGCCGACGGGGCGCCGTTCGGCTTCCTGAAGGCCCAGCTGGCCAATTTCGCGGCCGTGTTCGGGGAGCTCGCGCTGATCGCCGAGCCGGGGGTGCTGCGGGGGCGGCGGTTCGGGAACGCGGTGCTGCTGGCCTCGGACGCTCCGCTGCCGGTGGCCGCGCTCGGGCGGCGGTGCGCCGGTGACGCGTTTCCCGCGCGGGTGGAGGCGGGGGAGGGGCTCCGGCGGTTCATGCGGGGGGCGGCGGTGGTGGCGGACGCGGACGCCGTCGCTTCGCCGGAGCCGCCCGAGGGGGCGTTCAGCCTGGGGTGACGGCTCCCCGGGACTCCGCCCCCGCGGGGCTGGACTCGGCCGCGGGCGCGTCGCCCGTGCGGGATTTCGGGGGGACCGGCTTGCGGGTGATGTGGCGGACCTCCGGGACCAGGAGGACCAGGGCCGTGGGGACGATCACCAGCGCCGCGCAGCCCCACAGGGACGGGGTGCGGCCGAAGGCGGTTTCGGCCGGGCCGGCCAGGGCCGTGGCCAGGGGGAGCATGGAGACCGAGCCGAACCAGTCGTAGGCGGAGACCCGGGAGAACTTCTCCTCCGGTATCTCCTGGTGCATCGTCGTCATCCAGTTCACGCCGAACACCTCGATGGCGGTGCCGCTGACGAACATCACCGCGCACAGCCCCCACGCGGGCAGCGGAACGGCGAGTCCCGCCGAGGGCAGGGCCAGCGGGAACACGCACAGGGTGCCGACCAGCAGCAGGCGGCGCGGTTTCCACAGCATCATCAGGACCGCCCCGGCGATGGTGCCCACGCCGAAGAAGGCCAGGGCCACGCCCCAGGGGGCCGGCCCGCCCAGGGAGTCACGCGCGACCAGGGGCCCGTACACCGCCTCGGCGGCGCCGACGACGGCGACGACCACGGAGAACTGGAGCACGATGCTCCACAGCCAGGCCCGGCTGCGGAACTCCGCCCAGCCCTCGCGGAGGTCGGACAACAGGCCCCCGCCGGGCCTGCGTTCGGCGATGTGGCCGACGTCGAGGAAGGCGCGCAGGGCGCCGGCCACCGCGAAGGCGGCCGCGTCCACCGCGAGGACCCAGCCGGGGCCGATCGCGGCGATCAGGGCGCCGCCCAGGGCCGCGCCGCCGATGCCCGCGCCGTTCATCGCCATCCGGAAGAGCGCGAACGCGCGGTTGGCGTGCTCGCCCGAGACGCTGGAGAGCAGCATGCCCTCGGCGGCCGGGTTGAAGAAGGCGGTGCCGGTGCCGCAGAGCGCGGTGAGCAGCATCATCTGCCACAACTGCGGGTCGCCGGTGAGCACGAGCACGGCGAAGGCCGCCTGGGAGAGGCAGTTGAGGGCGTTGGCCGCGACCATCACGTGGTGGCGCGGGAGCCGGTCGGCGAGGGCGCCGCCCACGAGCAGGAAGAGGACGAGGGGCAGCGTACGGGCGGCCGCGACCAGGCCGACGTCGCCGCCGGAGCCGCCCGCCTCCATGACGGCGAAGGCGGAGGCGATGAGCGCTCCGTGGCTGCCGAGGTTCGTCACGACCGCGGCGCCGGTCAGGAGGGCGTAGTTGCGCCCCGCCCAGGAGGGGAGGCGGCGTGAGGGGGCGCGGGTGGGGGGAGAGCTCACCCGGGGACTATCCCTGCCCCGGGCCGAGAATCCAAACGAATAAGAGGAAATCGGATAATCGACCCGGGGGGGGGATGAGGTGGTGCGTGAGGTCAGTTGCCGGCGAGGCGGACCGAGCTCATGATCTTCTCTTGGGTGGCCTGGTCCACCTCGCCGGGGACCCCGGCGGCGCTCCACAGGACCCAGCTGGCGAAGTCACCCTTGGAGTTGCGGAAGCTGAAGGCGATGCTCTTGCCGTCCGAGGTGCACTTGTTCTCCTTGGGGATGTCGCTCACGGTCGCGGTCGCGTAGTGCCCCTTGAGGCCGGAGAGGGTCGTGTACTCCTTGGACTCGGAGATCTTGACCCGGTCCTCGGGCAGCTTCTGCGAGAAGGCGGCGAACACCCATGTGCCCGCTTCGCTGTGCGCGGCCCCGGCGGTGTCCTTGGCGCCCTGGCCGCCCTTGGTGCCGCTGCCGGCCAGACCGGTGCTCTCCTCCTTGCCGTCCTTGTTGGAGTCCACCTTGCACCAGTCCTCCTTGAGGAAGGCGGGTGCGGAGAAGGTGACGAGGGGGGAGCCGTCGCCCTTCTTGGAGTCCTCGAAGCCGGCGATCACACCGGAGCCCGCCACGTTCCACTCCGGCGGGACGTCGAAGGCGGTGCCGTGCTTCGGGTTGATGACCACCTTCCAGCCCGGGATCACGGGCTTGAGGTCGCCGCCGCCGCGCGGGTTGCCGCTCGGGGCCGGCGGAGCCGCCGAGGTGACGGGGGCGGAGGAGGCCGCGGCTGGCTTGTCGTTCGCCTGGTTGCTGCCCTTGTCGTCCCGGGTCAGGACGAACGCGGCGGTCGCGGCCGCCGTCACGACGACCGCCGAGGCCGCCACGATGGCCACGGTCTTCGTCGAGAACGGGCTCCCGCCGGACGTTCGGGGTGCGGGCGGCTGGGGGGTGGGCTGCCCCCACGGCTGGACCGGCGGCGGGGTCTGGTAACCGCCCGCCTGTGGGTAGCCGTAGCCGGGCTGCTGCTGACCGAATCCCGGCTGGGGCTGCTGCTGGTACGGGTTCGGCTGTCCCGGCTGCTGCTGGTACGGGTTCTGTTGCGCGTCCTGGGGGCCCTGCTGTCCCCCGGGCGGCTGCTGCTGTCCTGGCCACATGGCCGGTAACCATAGTGGGAGTGGCCTGCCGGAGCCACGTCCGCCCCCTCGCGGACTCTGGTCAACTTCATCTACTGGCGGGTAACATCGCGTGCCATGAGCGCAGAACAGATGAACGTGGGCGAACTGCTCGCGAAGACCGTGCCGATGGCCGCAACCCTCAACCTCCAGTTCCTGGAGACCACTCCGGAGCGCGCCGTCGTCCGCCTCCCGGACCAGCCGGCCTTCCACAACCACGTCGGCGGCCCGCACGCCGGCGCGATGTTCACCCTGGCCGAGTCCGCGAGCGGCGCGATCGTCCTGGCCGCCTTCGGTGACCAGCTCTCGCGCGCGGTGCCGCTGGCCGTCAGGGCCGAGATCGGCTACAAGAAGCTCGCCAAGGGCGTCGTCACGGCCACCGCCACCCTCGGCCGCCCCGCCTCCGAGATCGTCGCCGAGCTCGACGCCGGCGGCCGCCCCGAGTTCCCCGTCACCATCGCCATCCAGCGCGAGGACGAGGCCGTCACGGGCGAGATGACCGTCGTCTGGACGCTGCGCCCGAACGCGTAACGGCCGGCCTGCGGGGGAGTGTGACGGATGTCTCACCAGGGCGCCGCCCTCCCCCTGGCCGACCCGGCTGTTCGCCCGGGGAACGCGTGCTGAGGGCAGCCTGTGGCGGGGGAGCGGATAGGCTGCTCGTTCGGCGTGCCCCGGGGCTCGCCGGTGACGACGAGGGAGGGCGAACCGGTGCACGTCCAGGAATGGCTGGAGACGATTCCGGCGATCAGTGTCTATCTCCTGGTGGGTCTGGTCATCGGACTGGAGAGCCTGGGCATCCCGCTGCCGGGGGAGATCATCCTCGTGAGCGCGGCCCTGCTGGCCTCGCAGCACGGGCACATCGACCCCGTGGTGCTGGGTCTGTGCGCGATCGCGGGCGCGATCGTCGGCGACTCCATCGGGTACGCGATCGGGCGCCGCGGCGGCAAGCCGCTGCTGGAGAAGCTGGGACGGCGTTTCCCGAAGCACTTCGGGCCCGACCAAGTGGCCGTGGCGGAGCGCTCCTTCGACCGGTGGGGCATGTGGGCCGTGTTCTTCGGCCGGTTCGTGGCCCTGCTGCGGATCTTCGCCGGGCCGCTGGCGGGCGTGCTGCGCATGCCCTACTGGCGGTTCCTCATCGCCAACGTCCTCGGCGGCATCCTCTGGGCCGGCGGCACCACCGCGGTCATCTACACGGTCGGGATCGTCGCGGAGCCGTGGCTGAAGCGGTTCTCCTGGCTGGCCCTGGTGGTGGCCCTGCTGATCGGGCTCGTCGTCACGCTGGTGGTGCGCGCCCGGATGAAGAAGGCGGCGGCCGCCGCCCGCGAGGAGGAGGCGCAGCGCGTGACCGCCCCCGCGGGCGCCGCGGACTGAGTTCCCGTCCCCCGGGGCGGTGGCCCCGGGGGCATCCGGGTCAGGGCGTTCAGGACCCCGGGGTGACCGAGGCGCGGTGCTGCCCGGCCAGCTCCGTGTACATGGCGGCGTTGACCTTGATGTGCTCGCGCTCCTCGGCCGTGAGCTCCCGCCGCACCTTGGCCGGCACGCCCGCCACCAGGGAGCCGGGCGGGACCACCATCCCCTGCGGGACCAGGGCCTGCGCGGCCACCAGCGAGCCGGCGCCGATCACGGCCCCGTTCAGTACGGTCGCGCCCATCCCGATCAGGCAGTCGTCCTCCACGGTGCAGCCGTGCACGACGGCGTTGTGGCCGATCGAGACCCGCTCGCCGATGGACACCGGGAAGCCGGGGTCCACGTGCAGCGTGCAGTTGTCCTGGACGTTGCTGTCCGCGCCGAGCGTGATCGGGCCGCAGTCGCCGCGCAGCACCGCCGAGTACCAGATGCTGGAGCCCGCGGCCAGGGTGACGTCGCCGACCACGACCGAGGTCGGGGCGGTGAAGGCCGTCGGGTCCACGGACGGCCGCCGGTCGCCCACGCCCGCGATGAGGGCTCCGTGGCTCTGGCCGAAGCCCTGGTCCGTCTGGTTCGTCATGATCGTTCCCTCTGTTTCCGGATGCCGCGCTACCGGCACCGTAGGGCACGGCGCGCCCGGGGGCGGCGATGGGGTGAAGATCACAGGAACGCGGTCCGGACGTCCGGCGCGCGGGCCACTACCGTGGCCGGGTGCCGAAGAACCAGAACACGTTCTCATCTCTGGCGGCCCTGCGCCGCCGCCTCGCCAGCCGCGCGGTCCACGCGGGCTGGCGCTGGATGCAGCAGGCCGGGGCGGTCACCGCGCAGAACCCGGGCCGGCTGCGCTTCGGCGCGATCGGCGACGGCACCCGGCTCGCCTTCCCGCAGGGCACCGTCTTCGGCGAGCGCTGGATCCGCATGGGCGGGCACTGCATCATCGCCGAGCAGGTCACCCTGACCGCCGGGATGATGCCGGACCTCGACCTCGGCCCCGACCCGGTGCTCGTCCTGGGCAACGGCGTGGTCCTCGGCCGGGGCAGCCACGTCATCGCCGACGCCCCCATCACCATCGGCAACGACACCTTCTGCGGGCCCGGCGTCTACATCACCTCCACCAACCACAGCTACGACGACCCGCACGAGCCCGTCGGCAAGCAGTGGCCCCGCAGTGCCCCGGTGGAGATCGGGCCGGGCTGCTGGCTGGGCACGGGGGCGGTGATCCTGCCCGGGGCGAAGCTGGGCCGCAACGTCGTGGTGGCCGCGGGGGCCGTCGTACGGGGCGAGGTGCCGGACCACGCGGTGGTGGCGGGGGCGCCGGCGCGGATCGTACGCCGCTGGGAGCCGGAGACGGGCTGGCAGCCGCCCCTGCGCACCCCGGCGCCGGTGCCGGTCCCCGACGGGGTGACCTCCGAGCAGCTGCGCGGACTGGCCGCGCTGGCGGAGGCCGAGCGGGCCCCGTAGGCCGTCTCTTTCGGGTCGGGTCGGCTCAGCCCGCTCTTTCGGGTCGGGCCGGCTCAGCCCGCCGCGAGCAGGACCGTGCCCGCCAGGGCCAGGCCGGCGCCGGCCGCCTGGACGCTGCGCAGCCGCTCCTTGAGCACGGCGAAGGCGGCGAGGGCGGTGATCACCGGGTAGAGCGAGGAGAGCACGGCGGCCACCGTGACGGGGCCGTTCTGGGCGGCGAGCGAATAGGTGCCGTTGGCCGCGACGTCCGCGAGGCCGACGAAGACCAGCGCGGGCAGCAGGCCCCACAGGACGCGCGGGCCGGTGCCCTCCGGCAGGGCCGGGACCCCGCGCCGGGTCTGCGCCCACAGGGCGGCCCCGCCGACGGCGATGTTGGTGACGCGCTGGACGAGGAGGGCCAGGAACAGCCCGGTGACGGTGGTGGAGGCCTGCGAGATCAGGGCCATCACGGCGCCGAAGCCGAAGGCCGCGACCAGGGTCAGGACCACCGCCTGCCGCTGCACGGGCGCGCCGCGCAGCTCGGGCCCGCCCGCCAGGACGATGCCGACGACGGCCACCGCGATGCCCGCGAACTGGCCGGGGCCGGGGCGTTCGCCCAGGACCAGCCCGACCGCGACCGGTACGACCACGCCGACCGAGCCCAGCGGCGAGACGACGCCCATCGGGCCGAGCGCCAGCGCCTTGTAGAAGCTGAGCATCGCGGCCGGTCCGACCAGGCCGGCCGCCACCGCGAACCACAGCTGCGGCCCGGCCTCGTGCCAGGCGCCCGTGGCGAGGACGACGGAGCCGAGTACGAGGACCGCGGCGATCTGCGAGACCACGACCACGGTGAGCGCCGGCAGGCGGCGCGTCAGCAGCCCGCCGCCGAAGTCGGCGAGGCCCCACAGCACGGCTGTGGCCAGGGCGAAGAGGGCGGTCATGACAGGACCTCGCAGTACAGTTCAGTGAACGGTGGAGTGCAGCATCGATTACACCGCAGGTTAGTTCAGTCTGTTGAACTGTGTCATCCAAAATATTGGACGGAATGGTGTCGGATCTCGAACAGCTCACCCAGGCGCTCGCCCGGAACCTCAAGCGGTGGCGCGGGGAGCGCGGGTTCACCCTGGACGCGCTCGCGGCCCGCGCGGGGGTCAGCCGCGGCATGATCATCCAGATCGAGCAGGCCCGTACGAACCCCAGCGTCGGCACCACGGTCAAACTCGCCGACGCCCTGGGCGTGAGCATCACCACCCTGCTCGACCACGACCGCAGCCCGCAGGTGCACGTGGTGCCGCCGGGGCAGGGGGTGCGGATGTGGTCCAGTGGCCTGGGCAGCGAGGCACGGATGCTGCTCGGCGACGACCGGCGCGGGCCGGTGGAGATGTGGAACTACCGGCTGGAGGCCGGCGACGGCACGGCCTCCGACCCGCACCCGGCCGGAACCTTCGAGATGCTGCACGTCACGGCCGGGGAACTGACGCTGGAGATCGCCGACGCCCGGCACGTGGTACCGGCGGGCGGGGCCGTCTCCTTCGAGGCGAACGTCCCGCACGCCTACCGCAACGAGGGCGCCGTGCCGATGGAGATGACGATGGCCGTTTCCATCCCGCCCGTCCAGGGGGCCGACGGCCACCGCTGACGGGCGCCGGGGGCCGTTAGAGCGCCGGTATCTCGATGGCGGGGCAGCGGTCCATGACCATCTCCACCCCGGCCTCGCGGGTACGGGCGAAGGCGGCCTCGTCGACCACGTTCAGCTGGAACCAGACGGCCTCGGCCCCGGCGGCGACGGCCTGGTCGGCGACCTCACCGGCGAGCCTGCTGTTCACGAAGACGTCCACCACGTCCACCTTGAAGGGGATGGCCTCCAGAGAGGGGTAGCCCGGCTCGCCGTGCACCGTCTCCGCCTTCGGATGGACGGGAACCACCCGCTTGCCGAACCGCTGGAGCACCCGGGCCACGCCGTAGGCGGCCCGGTCCTCGTTGTTGGACAGCCCGACCACCGCCCAGGTGTCGCCGAGCTCGGTGAGGATCCTGCGGATGGTCGCCTGGTCGCCGTACACGTACGCCGCCTCCTGCTGCTGCCGGGTCTGATGGGTGCTCCGCCAGCTCAACGAAAGGGACACCTGTCCGATTCCCCGTAGACACCTCAGGGCCCTAACTCGTCAAGCCGCACGGTCATAGCCGCTGTGTAGCCTGTCGATCTGTTCGAACGGGCAAGGGGGACGTGGGTGGACATCGACGGAGCGCATGCTGCGATCCAGCTCCCTGAAGGGTCCTGGTGGGAGTGGGACGTGGTCGCCTGGAACAGCGGGCAGCTCAGGCTTGCTGCCGGCTACGACCTCTCGTACCACCACGGCCTGGAATTGGTCTTCGGCGATCCGTTCTTCGTCTGCTGCCCGTCGGTGTTCTACGATCCGATCTTCCGTGCACCGACGGCGGACGAGCTCCTCAGAGTCACGCGTCAGGTCGGCGAAAGGCCGCCCGTCGTGGTCGCCTTCGAGGCCGACGCGGGCGGGCAGGAGCCGGTCTCGTGCCTGATCGCAGCTGAGCGGTTCGATGTCGTCCAGGAATCCGTCCTGCGGTATTGGCGCGAGGACGCAGGCCCGGATCAGCGCTTCGCCCCCTGGGTGAGGTCCCCGGACCAGCAAGCAGCCCCTGGCTAGGCGGCTGCTGTGCCCATCTCGGCAGGTGGGGGTGGGAAGGCCAGCTCCTCGTCATACTGCTGGTCCTGCTGGAGGCAGTGGTAGAGCTGGCCAACCATGCGGTTGAACAGGTTGCGCTGTGCGGCAGCGTGCCAGTCAGCGTGATCATCACGTCGCCGCCGGTAGTGGGCTTTGGCGCCGGGCGAGGCGGTGATCGCGGAGAACGCCCAGAGGTATCCGGCGTGGTTGAGGCGGTCGTTCTTCACCCAGCGTCGGGTGATGCTCGACTTCTTGCCTGAAGCCCGTGTGATGGGCGAGGCGCCGGCGTAGGCCTTCAGGCCGCGGGCGTTGGCGAACCGCTGTCGATCGTCTCCGATCTCGGCGAGGACCCGGGCGCCGAGCTGGGTGCCGAGGCCGGGGAAGCTGAGGATGATCTCAGCGTCCGGGTGCTGAGGGAATGCTTCTTCGACCGCCTCGGCGAGGTTGTCGGCTGCTGTGCAGGCGGCCTCCAGCTGAACCAGGAGGGCGAGCATCTGCTTGCCGAGTGCATCCTCGACGGGCTGCGGCTGGTGGGCGCAGTCGGCCCGGAAGATGTCGCGGAGCCGCTCGGCCTCGGTTGCCATGCCCCGCTGGCGACCGGCCCGCTTGAGCGCGGCCTGTAACTGTGTGCGGGTAAGCCGAGCTGCCTTGGCCGGCGTCGGGGCTGCCTTTAGGAGCTCGTGGGCCTCGGGCCGGCAGAGCCCGTTCTTCCAGGGTTCGAAGGCGGTGAGAGCGGCCGGGTAGTACTCGCGCAGCAGTGATCGGAGCTGGTTGGAGATCTGCTGCCGGTTCCACGTGACGTCCTGCTGGGCGCGTGCGAGGACAGCGAGGGCGCGGGCCAGGTCGCTGTCCTTGGAAGCGGCCGGTGGGCGTGCATATCGGTCCGCAGCACGTTGGCCAGGACCAGGGCGTCGCCCGGGTCTGACTTCTTGCGTGAGACGGAGTGACGGTCGCGGTAGCGGGCGGCGGCCATCGGGTTGATCGCGAACACCTGCCGCTTGCCGGTCCGCAGCACCGCGACCAGCAAGCCCCGTGATGTCTCGATCGCGACCGGGATCGGGGATTCCTCCGTGTCGCCGTACTCGGCGAGCAGATCCAGCAGGATCTTGTAGCCAGCGGCGTCATCGGTGATGTGCCGCTTGGCCAGTAACTCGCCTCTGTCGTCGACCAGGCGACGTCGTGTGTGCGTTCCGCCCAGTCGATGCCGCAGTAGATCAAGATCTTTCCCCTCCCGATAAGCGGGTGCTTGTACTGGTCACGAGCTCATGCGGGACCACGCAGCGACCTAATCCCAGGACTCGACGCGAGGGTCGGTCCGCCACCTCAGTAGCTGTTCGTGGCACCAGCTCACCCCACGGGCCTCGGTCCGAAGGTGCCGGACGCGTCCCTCTGGGCAAAGGCCTGAGCGGCCTGGTGATGAGAAGACATCCGTCCGGCACCCGTCGGCGCCAACACCCGTCAAGGTGGCGGGGCTGGGGAGGCGCCGAGACCCGCACGATCTCCGTGAAGGCATCGCATGCCCGGCTTACGGAAGGCGTCGCCTCGACCCCCACCCGACCGCCGCCACCCAGAGCGCCAGGGCCGTCCACCGATCTACGGGAAGGCCTCGCAAGCTGGGTGGAGACAGATGTGACGGCCCCGGCGCTCGAACGGCCCGCCTGTTCTCCTCCGGCCGGACCGCTCTTAACCACGGATTAGGGTGGAGCGGTGAAGGCAGACCAGTACGAGACGGTGGCCCGTGAGGGATCGCACGAGTCCGAGATCAACCGCTCGCGCTTCCTGTGCTCGCTCGCGCCCGCCGCGACCGAGCAGGAGGCGCAGGACTTCATCGCGCGCATCCGCAGGGAGCACCCCACCGCCACGCACAACTGCTTCGCCTACGTGATCGGCGCCGACGCCTCCGTCCAGCGGGCCAGCGACGACGGGGAGCCGGGCGGTACCGCCGGTGTGCCCATGCTGCAGATGCTGACCCGGCGCGACGTCCGCTACGCCGTCGCCGTCGTCACCCGCTACTACGGCGGCGTGAAGCTCGGCGCCGGCGGGCTGATCCGGGCCTACGGGGGAGTGGTCGGCGAGGCGCTCGACGCGCTCGGCACCGTCACCCGCCGCCGCTACCGGCTGGCCACCGTCACGGTCGACCACCAGCGGGCCGGCAAGACGCAGAACGACCTGCGCTCCACCGGCCGCGCGGTGCTCGACGTGCGCTACGGGGAGGACGTCTCCATCGAGATCGGCCTCCCCGAGGCGGACGTCGAGTCCTTCCGGGCCTGGCTGAACGACGTCACCGCCGGGACCGCCGGCTTCGAGCTCGGCGGCGAGGCCTACGGCGAGGGCTGAGCCCCGGCCAGGCCGTCAGAGGCGGCCGGACAGCAGCCTGTCCGCGTGGCTCAGCGCGTACCGACCGACCGTCTCGCCGAGCCGCGCGCCCGCCTCGTCGGCGGTGCGGCTGTGGATCCCCGAGTACACCCGGGCGTCCACGTTGTCCCGGGTGAGCTGGTCCCAGCCCGTGTAGGTGCGGCGCACGCCCGGCGCGGTCGGGCTGGTCAGCTCGACCGGCTCCGTCACCGGCCCGGCGAGGGCGTCCAGCACGGCCTGCGCGGCGCCCGCGTAGGTGGTGTGGCCGCTGGGGTAGTCGGGGTGGGCCGGGGTGTTGTGCAGCGGGCGCCAGGCCGGGTCCGTGCCGGTCGAGCCGGTGCGGATGGCCGTCACCGGCCGCCAGCGCAGATACGTGTACTTGGCGTCGGAGGTCGCGATCTGGGTGTCGACCGACGCCGCGTGGAACAGCGCGAGCAGGGCCGCCCGGTCGGCGGTCGAGCCGTGCGAGCGGGCCACGGCGACCCGCAGCGCGTCGGTGTAGAGCGTCAGCGAACCGCTGAACCAGAAGTTCGCGGTCTCCGTCTGGCGCGGCGTGCGCACCGTACTGTCGGCCGCGCCGTACGCCCGCACCTCCTCCAGGTCTGCGCGGTAGCGGCCGGAGTCCAGCGCGGGCGGCGGGCCCGGGCGGAACTGGTCGGCGCGCTCCAGCAGGAACGGCCTGGCGAGCCGGTTGCCGTACTGGATGGCCGGCGCGTAGCCGTCCGGCGTCGGCTGCCAGACGCCCGGGGCGGCCGGGGGAACGGGGAAGGGGGCGTTGGACGAGGCCGGGTCGAGGCCGTCGCCGGCCCGTGCGGCGAGCACCGCCCTGGCCTGACGGGCCCCGGCGGCCACGCCCCGGTCCTCGGCCGGGCCGTCCGGGATCCCGGCGAGGGTGGCGGCGAGGGCAGTGTCGAGGTCGTCCTTGCGGGAGGGGGCGAGGACGACCAGCACGTCGTGGACGGCGGAGGCGACGGCCGCGTCCTGGAACCGGTCCCGGGACGCTCCGCCGCCGGGGGCCTCGTGGGCGGCGCGGGCGGCGGCCGTCCAGCCGACGGCCCAGGTGCGGCTGTTGGTGATCTGCGTCGGGGCGGCCGTCGCGGCGACGGTCCGCGCCGTGACGTCGTACCAGTCGAGCACCACCGGACCGGCGCCGGCCCGGTCCGGCCGTACGGGCGCGGCGGCCGAGGGAACGGTGGCGGTCAGCGCGAGCAGCGCCGCGCCGCCCGCGGCGAGCAGCGCGGGACGCGTGCGGGAGGGACGGGGCAGCGGCACGCGGGCGGGGCCCGGCAGCGGTATGCGGGAAGGTCGCGGGAAAGGCATGCGGCGAAGCTAGCGAGCGGCCGCGACGGCGGACAAGCACGCGAAGCCGCCACCGGGGACCGGCCACGGAACGTTGTCACCGCCGCCATGCCCCCGTAACGCAGCGGGCGGGTTTCCCCCGCGGGCCGGGGCGGGGCGGCCGACGGGTTACCTTGGAAGGCCGGCGCGCAGCGGTGCCGGTGCGGAGTCGTGGAGGAGAGCGGGCGTGCGGGTCGGAGCGGTCGAGTGAAGTTCCTGCACACCTCCGACTGGCACCTGGGCCGGTCCTTCCACCGCGTGAACATGCTCGGAGCCCAGGCCGCCTTCGTCGACCACCTCGTCGAAGCCGTGCGCGAGCACGAGGTCGACGCCGTCCTCGTCGCCGGGGACGTCTACGACCGGGCCGTGCCCCCGCTGCCCGCCGTCGAGCTCTACGACCGGGCGCTGCACCGCCTGGCCGACCTCGGCGTGCCCACCGTGATGATCTCCGGGAACCACGACTCCGCCCGCCGGCTCGGGGTCGGCGCCGGGCTGATCGGACGGGCCGGGATCCACCTCAGGACCGACCCGGCCGGCTGTGCCGACCCCGTCGTGCTGGCCGACGTACACGGGGACGTGGCCTTCTACGGGCTGCCGTACCTGGAACCTGCCCTGGTCAAGGACGAGTTCGCCGCCGAGAAGGTCAGCCACGAGGCCGTCCTCGGCGCGGCCATGGACCGGATCCGCGCCGACCTGGCCGCACGGCCCGACGGCACCCGCTCGGTCGTCCTCGCGCACGCCTTCGTCACCGGCGGGCAGCCCAGCGACAGCGAACGCGACATCGCCGTCGGCGGGGTCGAGGCCGTACCCGCGTCGGTCTTCGAAGGCGTGGACTACGCGGCCCTCGGCCACCTCCACGGCTCCCAGACGATCAACGAACGGGTCCGCTACTCCGGTTCCCCGCTCGCCTACTCCTTCTCCGAGGCCGACCACCGCAAGACCATGTGGCTCGTCGAACTCGGCCCGCGCGGGGAGATCACCGCCGAACGGCTCGACACCCCCGTCCCCCGGCCCCTCGCCCGGCTGCGCGGCCGCCTGGAGGACCTCCTCGACGATCCCGCGCTCGCCGACCGCGAGGACAGCTGGGTCGAGGCCACCCTCACCGACCCCGTCCGCCCCCAGGACCCGATGGCCCGCCTCACCGCCCGCTTCCCCCACACCCTCAGCCTCGCCTTCGAACCCGAGGGCCGCGAGGAGGACGGCGCGGCCTCCTACGCCCAGCGCCTGCGGGGCCGCAGCGACCAGGAGATCGCCGAGGACTTCGTCGCCCACGTCCGCGGCGGCGGCAGCGCCGACGAGGCCGAACGGGCCGTGCTGCGCGGCGCCTTCGAGGCCGTACGGGTCGAGGACGGCCGTCAGGAGACCGCCCGATGAGGCTGCACCGGCTGGAGGTCACTGCCTTCGGACCCTTCGCCGAACCCCAGACGATCGACTTCGACGCCCTCTCCGGCGCCGGGATCTTCCTCCTGCACGGCCCCACCGGCGCAGGCAAGACCTCCGTGCTCGACGCCGTCTGCTACGCCCTCTACGGATCCGTGCCCGGCTCCCGCCAGGCCCCCGGCACCACCCTGCGCAGCGACCACGCCGCCCCCGGCACCCCGACCGAGGTCACCCTCGAACTCACCGCGGGCGGCCGCCGCCTGGAGATCACCCGCCGCCCCGAACAGGACCGCCCCAAGAAGCGCGGCAGCGGCACCACCAAGGACAAGGCCCAGAGCCGGCTCCGCGAGCACACGCCCGCGGGCTGGACCGCGCTCAGCCGCTCCCACCAGGAGATCGGCGAGGAGATCGAACAGCTCCTCGGCATGAGCCGCGAGCAGTTCTGCCAGGTGGTCCTCCTCCCGCAGGGGGAGTTCGCCCAGTTCCTGCGCGCCGGCGCCGAAGCCCGCGGCCGGCTCCTCGGCCGGCTCTTCGACACCCGCCGCTTCGCCGCCGTCGAGAACCTGCTCGCCGAGCGCCGCCGGGCCGCCGAGGCCAGGGTGCGGGCCGGCGACGAGAAGGTGCTCGCCGCCGCCCAGCGCCTCGCCCAGGCCGCCGGCGACAGCGCCGACCTGCGGGCCTGGCCGCTGCCCGCCCACCAGCCGGGCGACCCCGGCCTCGCCGAGGCCGTCCGGGCCTGGGCCGCCGTGGCCCGCTGCTCCGCCCGCGAGCGGCTCACCGTCGCCGAGTACGCCCTGGCCGCCGCCGAGGGACGCCACGCGGCGGCCCGGCGCGCCGCCGAGGAGGCCCGGGAACTCGACCGGCTCCAGCGCCGCCACGCCGAGACCGCCCGCCGGGCCGCCCTGCTGGAGCAGGCCGCACCGGAGCGCGCACGCGTACGGGAGCTGCTGGACCGGGCCCGCCGGGGCGCCCTCGTCGCCCCCGCCCTGGAGCTGCGCGGGGCCGCGGCCGCCGCCCACCTCACCGCCGCGCACGCCGAGACCCTCGCCCGGGCGGAGCTGCCCCCCGCCCTCGCCGGGGCCGGCGCCGAGCAGCTCGGCGCCGTCGAACAGCGCCTGCGCGAGGACCTCGGCGCGGCCGGCGCCGCCCAGCGGGCCGAACAGCGCAGCGCCGAGATCGGCCGCGAGCGGGCCACGCTGGAGCGGGAGTCCCGGGACGCCGACGAGCAGCACCAGGAGTCCGCCGAGTGGCTGGCCCGCTGGGAGGCCACCCGCGCCGCCCTCCAGGAGCGGGTCGACGCCGCCCAGCAGGCCCTCACCCTGGCCGAGCAGCTCGCCGGCCGGCTGGAGCCCGCCCGGATGCAGCTCACCGCCGCCCGGCGGCGCGACGCCCTCGCCGCCGACGCCGAAGCCGCCGCCGGCGAGCTGGACTCCGTACGCGAGGAGTCGTACGCCGCCAAGGAGCGCTGGCTGGAGCTGAAGGAGGCCCGGCTGCGCGGCATCGCCGCCGAACTGGCCGGGGCCCTGACCGCCGGGGAGCCCTGCACGGTGTGCGGCTCGGCGGAACACCCCGCTCCGGCCCGCCCCGCCCCCGGGCACGTGGACCGGGCCGCCGAGGACGCCGCCCACGCCCGCTTCGAGCAGGCCGAGGAACGCCGGGCCGGGGTCGAACGCCGGCTCGCCGCCGTCCGCGAGGCCGAGGCGGAGGCGGCCGCCGCCGCCGGGGACGCCACCACCGCCGAACTCCTCGCCCTCACCGGCGACCTGAGCGCCCGGCACGCCGCCGCGCACGCCGAGGCCGCCGGACTCCACGCCGCCCGCGAGCGCCTCGCCCGCGCCGAGCGGGAGCACGAGGCGCGCAGCTCCGACCGGCTCGACGCCGAGCGCCGGGCCGCCGCCCGGGCCTCCCGGCGCGAGGCACTCGACCGGGAGCAGGCCGCCCTCGAAGCCGAACTGGTCCTCGTACGGGGCGACTCGCCCAGCGTCGCGGCCCGCGCCCGCACCCTGGAGGACCGCATCCGGATGGTGACCACGGCCGCCGCCGCCCTCCGCCGGGCCGAGGCCACCGCCGCCCGGCTGAAGGAGGCCGACGACCAGCTGGCCGACGCCGCCTTCAAGGCCGGCTTCGACACCACCGACGCGGCCGCCGACGCCGTGCTCCCCGAGTACGAACGCACCGCCCTCCAGCACCGCCTGGACGCCTGGCAGGCCGAGGAGGCGATGCTCGCCGACCGCCGCGCCGAGGCGGACACCGCCGCGGCCGCCGCCCTGCCCCCGGCCGACCCCGCCGCGGCCGAGGCCGCCGGGGAACGGGCCGCCGCCCGGCTGCGCACCGCCGCCTCGGCCGTCGACGCCGCCCGGGTCCGCTGCGCCGAGCTGGACCGGCTCTCCCGGCAGGCGGAGCAGGAGCTGCGCGCCCTGGGCCCGCTGCGCGAGGCGTACGAGCGCGTGGCCCGCCTCGCCGGGCTCACCGCCGGCACCTCCGCCGACAACGAGCGCAAGATGCGGCTGGAGTCGTACGTGCTGGCCGCCCGCCTGGAGCAGGTCGCCGCCGCCGCCACGGTACGGCTGCTGCGCATGTCCGGCGGCCGCTACACCCTCGTCCACTCCGACGCCCGGGCGAGCGGACGCGGGCGTTCCGGGCTGGGGCTGCACGTGCTGGACGCCTGGACCGGCAGCGAGCGGGACACCGCCACCCTCTCCGGCGGCGAGACCTTCTTCGCCTCGCTCGCCCTGGCCCTGGGGCTGGCCGACGTGGTCACCGACGAGGCGGGCGGCATGCGGCTGGACACCCTCTTCATCGACGAGGGCTTCGGCAGCCTCGACGACCAGGCGCTGGACGAGGTGCTCGACGTCCTGGACTCGCTGCGCGAACGGGACCGCAGCGTCGGCATCGTCAGCCACGTCGGCGACCTGCGCACCCGGGTCCAGGCCCAGCTGGAGATCGTCAAGCAGCGCGGCGGCTCGGTGGTGCGCCACCGCACGGCCGGGGTCACGGACTGAGCGGCCGCCGCGCCAGCGGGGACGAATACACGATGCTGGTGGTCACCGCGCCGAGGCCGGAGATCCGGCCGGTGACCTCCTCCAGGTGCGCCATCGAACGGGCGGCCACCTTGAGAACGAAGCAGTCGTCGCCCGTCACGTGGTGGGCCTCCAGGATCTCGGAGGTCGACTCCAGGAGGTCGTGGAACGGCTTGTAGTTGCCGTGCGGATAGCGCAGCCGCACCAGCGCCAGGATCGCCTTGCCGAGCTTCTCGTGGTCGACGACGGCCGTGTAGCCGGTGATGATCCCGGCCTCCTCCATCCGGCGGACCCGCTCGGTGACGGCGCTCGCGGACATCGAAACGGCCCGGGCGAGCTCGGTGAAACTGGCCCGGCCGTCCTGCTGGAGGGCCGCCAGGATGCGCCAGTCGGTGGCGTCGGGGGAATAGCCGGTCATGCCGCAGGTCTAGCAGGGGATTCCCCGGCGGAACAAGCCGAAGGCCGGGGAATCCCACTTCCCGGGATGATCAAGGGTTCGTAGATTTTGAGCCATGACGACGACGAACCACACGACCGCCCCCGCCCCCGCCAACCCCGTCCTGCGGGTCCCCCCGGCCAGCCCGGCCGCGGCCGCCGCCTACTTCGCGGCGAGCCTGGCCTTCCACGCGGACGTGTCCGACGTCGCCGCCGCCTTCAAGGCGCACCGCGAGCAGGGCGCCGACCTCGGCTTCCAGCTGATCGACTCCCGCTCCACCCCGTCCTGGGACCAGGCCCACGTGCCCGGCGCGATCCACCTGCCCACCGCGCTGATCCCCGAGCAGGCCGAGAAGCTCCTCGACAAGAACGTCCCCGTGGTCACCTACTGCTGGGGCCCGGGCTGCAACGGCGGCACCCGCTCCGCGCTCGCCCTGGCCGAACTCGGCTTCCAGGTCAAGGAGATGCTCGGCGGCATCGAGTACTGGATCCGGGAGGGCTTCGAGGTCGAGACCTGGCAGGGCACGCAGCAGCGCACCGAGGCCGACCCGCTGACCGCCCCGACCGACTCGGACGACTGCGGCTGCTGAGGCCGCAACCGTCCGGACCGGCGACGGCCGCCCGCCCCCGAGCGAGGGGGAGGGCGGCCGTCGCCGTACGGGCTCAGAGCCGCGACAGCTCGTCCACCAGGTCGTCCAGGCCCAGCGAACCCTGCGACAGCGCCGCCATGTGCCAGGCCTTCAGGTCGAAGGACTCCCCGTGCGCGGCACGGGCGTTGTCCCGGCCCAGCAGCCAGGCGCGCTCGCCCAGCTTGTAGCCGATCGCCTGCCCCGGCATCGACAGGTAGCGGGTCAGCTCGCTCTCGATGAAGTCCGCCGGCCGGCCGCTGTGCGTCCCGAAGAACTCCTGCGCCAGGTCGACCGTCCAGCGCTCGCCCGGGTGGAACGGCGAGTCGGCCGGGATCTCCAGCCCCAGGTGCATGCCGATGTCCACGATCACCCGCGCGGCGCGCATCATCTGGCAGTCCAGGTAGCCCAGCCGCTGCTCGGCGTCCTTGAGGTAGCCCAGCTCGTCCATCAGGCGCTCCGCGTACAGGGCCCAGCCCTCGCAGTTGGCGCTGACCCAGCCGACGGTGGCCTGGTAGCGCGACAGCTGGTCCGCCACGTGCGTCCACTGCGCCAGCTGGAGGTGGTGCCCCGGAACGCCCTCGTGGTACCAGGTGGAGACCAGGTCGTACACCGGGAAGCGGGTCTGGCCCATGGTGGGCAGCCAGGTGCGGCCCGGACGGGAGAAGTCCTCGGAGGGGTTGGTGTAGTACGGGGCCGCCGCGCCGCCCGAGGGGGCGATCTTGGACTCGACCCGCTTGACCCGCTCGGCGAGCTCGAAGTGGGTGCCGTCGAGGTTCTCGATGGCCTCGTCCATCAGGCCCTGGAGCCAGGCCTGGACCTCGTCCACGCCCTCGATGTGGGTGCCGTGCTCGTCCAGGTGGCGCAGGACGTTCCACGGGTTGGGCTCGTCCGGGAGGATCTTGGCAGACTCGGCCTTCATCTCGGTGAGCAGCCGGTGGTACTCGGCCCAGCCGTAGGCGTACGCCTCGTCCAGGTCCAGGTCCGTGCCGTTGAAGTAGCGCGACCAGCGGGCGTAGCGCTCGCGGCCCACCGGGTCCGGGGCGCCCGCGACGGCCGGGGCGTACACGTCCCGCATCCAGTCCCGCAGTGCGACCACGGCGGCGGTCGCGGCGGCGGCCGCCGCGTCCAGCTCCGCGCGCAGGGAGTCCGGTCCGGCGGAGGCGAACTCGCCGAAGAAGTCCTGCTGGCCGTCGCCGTCCTGGCCGGCCCAGGTGGTGAGCTGGCCGACGAAGGTGGCGGTGGGGCGCGGGCCGCCGAGGAGCCCGCGCTCGAGGCCGAGGGCGAGGCTCTCGCGGTAGCCGTCGAACGCGGCCGGGACGGCGCGCAGCCGCTCGGCGATCGCGGCCCAGTCCTCGTCGGTGTCGGCCGGGGTGAGGGTGAACACCTCGCGGACCTCGTGCGCCGGGGAGTGGATGTTGCTGACGGCGCGCAGGTCCTCGTCCGCCTCGTACACCGCGAGTTCGGCGTCGAGGCGCTCGCGCAGCAGACGGGCGCAACGGCGCTCGGCGTCGGAGCCGGCGCCGGGCAGCTGCTCGGCGGCGTCGAGGCGGGCGAGGGTGCTGCGCGACAGCCGGGCGGCCTCGGCACGGCCGGCGGGGGAGTAGTCCGGGAGCTTGCCGGAGCTCGCGGCGACACCGAGGTAGGTGCCGACGACCGGGTTGATGGCGATCAGGTCGTCGACGTAGGCGTCGGCCACCTGGCGGGGCAGAAGTGCTGCGCTGTCACTGTGGAGGGTCTCTGACATGCGGACATCTTCGTACGGCGAGTACCCCTACGTCATCACCATACGGGCTTGTTCTCCTGTCGCACCCTGGAACCCCGGCCCCCGCCGGGCGCCTTGGCCAGGTCGAGGCGGGCCGTGATCACCAGGGTGCCCTCCTCGATCTGGTAGTCGAGGGGCAGGCCGAGGCCGCGCATCGCCGCGACCATGCCGGTGTTGGAGGCCTGGGTGACGGCGTACACGCTGTCGGCCCCGGCCTCGGCGGCCATCGCGAGCAGCCTGCGCAGCAGTTCCGAACCGATGCCCCGGCGCTGCCAGTCGTCCTCGATGAGCAGGGCCACCTCGGTCTCGTCCCCGTCCCACAGCAGGTGGCCGAGGGCGACGAGCCGGCCGGAGGCGGTGGTGACGGCCAGGGTGCGGCCGAAGCGGGGGCTGAGCAGGTGGCCCAGGTAGCGGTCGGCGTCCGCGACCGGGCCGTGGTAGCGCAGGGCGAGCGTGCGCTCGCTGCACCGGTCGTGCATGGCACGGGCGGCCGCCAGGTCGGAGCCGTCGGCGCGGCGCACGGTGATCTCGTTGCCCTCGGGCAGGGTCAGCACGTCCTGGCTCCGGGGGACCCGGGGGCCCAGGCGGGCGTCGAGTTCGACGAGGGCGCGGGCGCGGGCGAACTCGGTCGGGGTGAAGGGCAGGTAGGGGCGCTCCACGGTGATCGCGCCGCCCGAGGGGTCGCGCAGCCTCATCACCGTCGCCTCCAGCACCCCCTCCACGGGGGCGTCGGCGCCCGCGTTGGGGCGGCCCGAGAGGGTGGTGGCGGGGATCGACTGGATGGTGCAGCGGCCGAGCAGCTGGCGCAGGGCGAGGGGGAGTTCGGCGGCGTCCAGGGCGGTGCGGGTGGCCAGGCCCAGGACCCGGGTGGGGGTGTCCACCAGGTCGTGGGCGTCGGCGCGTTCGATCCAGGTGCTCTGGCCGCCGGCCCGGGAGACGGCCCGGGTCAGGTCGGCGAGGGCCAGGTGCTGGGGGGCGCGCAGCAGGAACTCGTCCACCGTGCCGCCCTCGGGGAGGGGGTGGGTCTGGAGCGTCAGGATGTCCACGCCGCCCCGGGCGAGGGCGGTGCACACCGAGGCGAGGCTGCCGGGCTCGTCCCGTACGGTCGTCCGCATCCGCCAGAGGGCGCCGGCAGCGGGTGTGGTCGTCGCGGCGGTCTCCTCCGGTGCCGCCGGGGGCGGATCGGAGGGGGCCGTGCCCTCCGGCGGCGGCGCAT
Organism: Streptomyces sp. NPDC029216; assembly: GCF_040648015.1. Lineage (NCBI taxonomy): Bacteria > Bacillati > Actinomycetota > Actinomycetes > Kitasatosporales > Streptomycetaceae > Streptomyces > Streptomyces sp. NPDC029216. The sequence continues at coordinate 62,210 of NZ_JBEZWL010000019.1, forward strand.
GGCTGTGCCGGCGGGCCCACCAGGTGTGGAAGCCCGCCGTGACCAGCAGCGCGACGGCCGAGGCGACCAGCAGGAACGGGCCGCGGGGGCCGTGCGCGACGAGATTGGCGATGCCGTCGGCGACGGCGACCGCGCAGAAGAGCGCGGCGAGTTCGACGAGGTCCCGGCGCCAGTGGTGGCGGTGGGGACGCGGGGCGGCGGAGGCGGGGTTACGGTCAGTCATGCACACCACTGTGGCGCTCGGGTGTTGCGTGATCACGAACGATCTGTGACCGACTGGTTAAGTGTCCGTCTGGCCGGTTTCTCCGGTTTTTCCAGCAGATTTCCGGTGTCGGCGCGGTCGGCCCCGTCGGCCCGCGCCGCCGTCACGCCTGTCCGACGCGGCCCGGCTGGAGCACCTGGGTGAAGAGTACGCCGCCTCCCTGGCGCCGCAACCGGACGGTGAGTTCCCCGCTGTCGCCGTCGATCTCGACCTCGCCGTAGTACGGGGGGTTCTCCGCCGGGGACATGTTGGCGACCGGCGCCGACTGCACGTACGCGGTCCGCGGCCCGAAGGTCGCGTCCAGCTTGCCGGCCGGGAAGCCGCCCGCGCCGATGGGCCCGGAGACGAACTCCCAGAACGGCGCGAAGTCGGAGAAGGCCGCGCGCTCGGGGGCGTAGTGGTTGGCGGCGGTGTAGTGGACGTCGGCGGTGAGCCAGAGGGTGCCCGTGATGTGCTGGTGCTTGATGTGGCGCAGGAGATCGGCGATCTGGAGCTCGCGCCCGAGCGGGGCCCCCGGGTCTCCCTGGGCGACCGCCTCGAAGTTCACCGCCCCGTCCGGGACCACGATGCCCAGCGGCATGTCGGCGGCGATCACCTTCCAGGTCGCCCGCGACCGCGAGAGCTCCCGCTTCAGCCAGGCCAGCTGCTCGGTGCCGAGGATGCCGACCGGGTCGTCGGTCTGGCGGCCGGGGGAGTTGGCGTCGCGGTAGGTGCGCATGTCGAGCACGAACACGTCCAGCAGCGGGCCGTGCCGCAGCACCCGGTACATCCGGCCCTCGGCGCGCCCGCCCCGCAGGTCGGTGACGGGGAAGTACTCGCCGAAGGCCTGGCGGGCGTGGGCGGCGAGGGTGTCGACGTCCTTGACGGTGTAGCGCGGGTCGTCGAGCAGCTGGCCCGGGTACCAGTTGTTGCGCACCTCGTGGTCGTCCCACTGGGCGAGGACCGGGACCTGGGCGGAGAACTCGCGCAGGTTGTGATCGAGCAGGTTGTAGCGGAAGTTCCCGCGGAACTCGGCGAGGGTCTCGGCGACCTTGGCCTTCTCCTCGGTGGTGACGTTGTGCCAGACACGGCCGTCGGGCAGCGGCACGGCGGACTTGATCGGCCCGTCGGCGTAGATCGTGTCGCCGCTGAAGAGGAAGAAGTCGGGGTCGCGCAGCCGCATCTCGTCGAAGACGCGGTACCCGCCCAGCTCGGGGTTGATGCCCCAGCCCTGGCCCGCCAGGTCCCCGGACCACAGGAAGCGCACGTTCTGGCGGCGCGAGACGGGGGCGGTGCGGAAGCTGCCGCGCACCGGCTCGCTGCAGCGGCGGGGGTCGTCGGGGTCGGTGAGCACGACCCGGTAGTGGATCTGCCGGCCGGGCGGCAGGTCGCGCAGGGTGGTGGTGCCGGTGAAGTCGGTGGCCGGGCCGAGGAAGGGGCCGCCGTGGCGGCGGACGCCGTAACGGAACGACTCGCTCGGGGAGGTCTCCACGTACATCCGTGCCGGCCGGTCGGAGCGCGTCCAGACGGTGGCCGAATGGGCGGTGATCTCGCCGGACTGCACGCCCCAGAGGGCGCCGGGGCGTCCGGAGCGGGTGAAGGCGGGGACCCGGGGGGAGGCGGCCAGCGCGGGCGCGGCGAGCGCCGTGGACAGGGCCAGGCCCACCGGGACGGCGAGCGACCCGCCGAGCAGGGACCGTCGGGTGTGCGGCATCGAGGCCATGGGTGCGGCTCCAGGGGCGGCTGGGGGGATGGCCGGACCAGTGTGCCGTCGCACACCAGACCGGCCGAGTCGCCCACACGAACCGTGGATGAACACCCGTCAGCCGATCACGCCTGCGGGCTCCTGCGGCTACACCCCGTCCCGGGCCTTTTCGGCGGCGTCCTTCGCCGTGTCCTTCACTGTGTCTGCCGCCGTGTCCGTCGCCGTTTCGCGGATGACCCGGGCCACGAGCGCCGGGTCGTCGTTCATCGGCACGTGCCCGCAGCCCCGCAGCCGCACCAGGCGGGCCCCGGGGATCGCCCGCTTGGCGCGCACGCCCTGGCGGGGCAGCAGCAGCCGGTCGCGGGAGCCCCAGGCGATCGTCACGGGCAGGCCGGGCAGGTCGTGCGTGAACCGTACGGAGCCGCCCGCGGCCAGCGTCCGCTCGAAGCCGGTGGAGCTCCGCAGGGCGAGGGTCTCGGCCACCACGGCCTCCGGGGCGCGCCGGCCCGGGCGGGCGTAGATGCTGCCGGTGAGCGCGGCGCGGCCCGGGGCGCTGAGCGAGAGCCGCTCCAGCGCCGGGCGGGGCAGGGCCCGGGCGCCGGCGCGCATCGCGCGCAGGGCGGTGAAGGCGTAGACCCGCTCGGCCTCCGACCAGAACCCGCCGGGGGAGAGGGCGGTGACGGAGCGGGCGAGACCGAGCCGGCCCATCTCCAGGGCGAGCAGGCCGCCGAGGGAGTTCCCCGCCAGGTGCGGGCGTTCGACGCCGAGTGCGGCGCAGAGCGCTCCGAGGGCCGGGGCGACGGTGCCGAGGTCGTACGGGACGCCCGGCGGCAAGGGCTCGGAGGCCCCGAAGCCGGGCAGGTCGACGGCGATGACGTCGTACTCCGCGGCCAGGATGCCGGAGACCGGGTGCCAGGCCTGGAAGTGGTGGCCGATGCCGTGCAGCAGGAGGAGGGGCTCGCTGGCGCCCTTGCGCTCGTAGGCGACGGTCGCCGTGCGGGGGCCCGGCGGCGAATCGATCGTGAAGGAGACCGTTGCGGTCATGCTGCTCCTCGTCGGGTGGACGCGAGTGGGACGGGCCGTCGGAGAGGACCGCCTCCCATCATTACCGTCCGGTAGCCGCTGACGCGGCGCCTTCGTGAAACAACACGCCACGAGGCGGAACGGCGCGCGGCGCACGGAGGACGGGCACGAACATCCTGTGAACGTCTTGCTACATATGCCCGATCTGCCCGGCAAGGTGGCCAGGATTGGTCTTGACCAAGGGGGTGCACCGTCCTATCGTCGCAGGGATAGTGCAGGAACCTTTAATAAACAAGGGCGCGGAACTGCGGCGCGGAACGGCCGTGGGAACTGCCGCCGGACACGGCGACGGCGGCGATTGCAGGAGGAGTCAGGGTGGGGACCACGCAGCTCGAATCGGTGCCGGAGCCGAAGTACTGGCACCTCAAGACCGTGCTCAGCGAGGCGCTGGACCGGGACTTCGCGGTCGGCGAGGTCCTGCCGAACGAGCGTGAGCTCGCCGCGCGCTTCGGAGTCGCCCGCGCCACCCTGCGGCAGGCCCTGGAGCAGCTCGAACTCGAAGGCCGCCTGCAGCGCCGCCGCGGCGTCGGCACGACCGTCGCCCCGCCGCGCGTGGGTGTCGCCGTCGGCAGTACGGGGCAGAGCTGGCCCGGCGAGAGCGCCGACGGCTGGGAGACCGTGGACGCCGTCGAGGCCGTCCCCGCCGGCGCGGTCCTCGCGCTGCTGGGCACCGCCGCGGACCAGCCGGTCCACACGGTGCGCCGGACCCGCGTCACGCAGGGGCAGGCCGTCGCCGCCGAGCTGCTGTACGTGCCCGCCTCCTCCGTGCCCGGGCTCTCCGCCATCGACGCCCCCGCCGGGGCCGCGCGGGCGCGCGCCGTCCTGCGGGAACTGCAGCGGCTCGCGCTGGACGGGCAGGACCGCTCGGTCGAACTGGGCTCCGCCCGCGCCGACGACGCCAAGGAGCTGGACCGCCTGCCGGGCGCCCCGGTTCTCGTGGTGACCACCCGCTACTTCACGGCCGAGGGCACGGCCGCCGTCTCGGTGGCCACGTACCGCGCCGACACCTGCCGCCTCACCTTCGGCGACACGGGCGTCGAAATCACGGAAACCCGCGCGGCTTCCTGACCAGCCCCGGCGGGGCTGGTCACAGCCCCGCCGGCGTTTGAGGCGCGGGGGTTCGGGGCGCGGGGGTTCGGGGCGCGGGGATTTGGGACGGAGTCACCTGGCGGTGACGGTCTTCTCCACCGCGAACAGCTCCTCCTCCACATGGTCCAGTGCGAGCCGCAACGCCCCCGTGGCCACCGCCGCCTCCCCCAGCAGCGACAACGCCACCCTCGGCGGCCGCAGGCAATACCGCTCCAGCTCACGCCGCAGCGGGTCGAGGACCCCGTCCAGGCCGGCCGCCCAGCCGCCGACCACCACCAGCTCCGGATCCATCGCCAGCACCAGCGCCGCCACGTCGTGCACCAGCCGCTGCAGGAACCGGTCCACCGCGGCCACCGCCCGCTCGTCGCCCCGCCTGGCCATCGCGAACACCTCCGCGACCGCCGGCTCGTCCAGGGGGTGCAGCGGTTCGCCCGTCGTCGACAGCAGCCGCTCCGGGGTCGCCTCGCGCCCCAGCAGGTGCAGCGCGCCGATCTCACCCGCCGCCCCGCCGAAGCCCCGGTGCAGCCGGCCGCCGATCAGGGAGCCCGCGCCCGGGCTGAGACCGGCCATCACGAACACCATGTCGTCGGTGTCCCGCCCCGCGCCCTTCCAGTGCTCCGCGACGGCCGCCGCGTTGGCGTCGTTCTCCACCCGGACCGGGCAGCGGAACGAGCGCCGCAGCCGCTCCCCGAGCGGCAGCCCGGTCCAGCCGGGCAGGGCCGTCCCGAGGCGGACCGTGCCGTCGGCCTCCACGATGCCGGGGCTGCCGACCCCGACGGCCCGCAGCGAGTCGCGCGGGATACCGGCCCGGCGCAGCAGGTCGGCCACCGCCGCCCTGACCCGTTCCAGCCGCTCGTCGGCCGACGCCGTCTCGGCGACGTCCTTCGTCCCGGCGCCGATGACCCGGCCGTCCAGCCCGGACAGCAGCACCGCGATCCGGTGCGAGCCGATCTCGATGCCCAGCAGATGGCCGGCCTCGGCCCTGAAACGGAACCTCCTCGCCGGACGGCCCTGCCGCCGCGCGCCTTCCTCCGCGTCGGCCTCGACCACCAGGCCGGCGCCCATCAGGCCCTCCACCACCCCCTCGACCGTCGGCCGGGAGAGCCCGGTCACCCGGGTGAGGTCGGTGAGCGTCGGCGATTCGGCCGCGCGCAGTGCCCGCAGCACCACGGCCGAATTGATGCGCCGGAGCAGAGAGGGATCCCCGCCGGTCAGCTGCCCCAACGTGTGTCCTCCCAGCTAGCGGCCCTGTCAGCCGGATCGTACTGCGCCTCCGCCGCGGCGGCGAGAAGCGGCCCCCCTCAGGCCGGCGAGACGAATCCGGACTCGTACGCGGTGATCACCGCCTGGGTCCGGTCACGTGCCCCCAGCTTGCCCAGGATCGCGCTGACGTGTGACTTGACCGTCTCCGTGCCGACGATCAGCTCACGGGCGATCTCCACGTTCGTCAGCCCCCGCGCCATGAGCCGCAGGACCGCCTCCTCCCGCTCGGTCAGCGCGGCCCGCTCCAGGACGGCGCGCGCCTGCCGGTTCCCGTACTCGGCGGCGAGGGACCGTACGGCCGCGGGGAACAGTAGCGTCTCTCCCTCCGCCACCAGCCGCACCGCGTGCACGATCTCCGCCGGCCGGGCGCGCTTCAGCAGGAACCCGTCCGCCCCCGCACGCAGCGCCTGGTACACGTACTCGTCGTTCTCGAAGGTCGTGACCACGATGATCTTCGGCGGCGAGTCCACCGACCGCAGGACCGCCCGGGTCGCCTCGATCCCGTCGAGCAGCGGCATCCGTACGTCCATCGCCACCACGTCCGGGCGCAGTTGGCGGACGAGGGGAATGACGGACGCTCCGTCCGCGGCCTCACCCACCACCTCGATGTCGGGCTGGGCGTCCAGGACGGCGCGCAGACCCGCGCGCACCAGGGGTTCGTCGTCGACGAGCAGTACGGTAACCGGCATCCGGTCAGCGTATTCGCTCCAACGGCAGCAGCGCGCGCACCCGCCAACCGCCCTCGTGGGGGCCGGTTTCGGCCTCGCCGCCGAGCAGCGCGGCCCGCTCGCGCATCCCGCGCAGCCCGCTTCCCCCGCCCCTGCTGACGAAGGGACGCTCCGGCAGCGGGTTCGTCACCTCCAGCTCCAGCCGCCCGCCGGCCACCTCGACCCGCACCCGGACCGGTACGGGGCCGCAGTGCCGCAGCACGTTGGTGAGGGCCTCCTGAAGGATCCGGTACCCCTCCCGGGTGACGGGGCCGGGCAACTTCTCCAGCCGGCCCTTCAGTTCGGCGTCCACCGGAGCCCCCGAGGCGCGGGCCGACTCCAGCAGCCGGTCCGCCTCGGCCAGGGTCGGCCGCTGCGACGCCGGCTGCGCCGACTCCCGCAGCACCAGCAGCACCCGCTCCAGGTCCTCCAGCGCGGCCCGGCCCGTCTCCTCGATGGCGTTCAGCGCGCGGTCGGTGAACTCCGGGTCGCCCGCGGCCCGCGCGGCTCCCGCCTGGACCACCGCCACGGTCAGCGCGTGCCCGATGGAGTCGTGCAGCTCGCGCGCGATCCGGGTCCGCTCCAGCAGCTGCTCCGTACGCGCCTCCAGCGCGGTCAGCCGCTCGGCGGCCGACGGCCCCAGCAGCCGGCCGGCGACCAGGGTGATCAGTTCCCCAAGCAGGACCACGACCACCATGAGCAGGACCAACGGCAGGGGCGCCAGGACCGCCGCGGTCCACGGGGCGATCGAGGACGGCAGCAGCCAGTCCAGGTCCTCGTTCGGTCTGTACCCGAAGGCGAATCCGACGAGGTCGACGGTGATGACCGGCAGCCAGACGGTGGCGCACATGGCGACCGAGGCGAAGAGCATCCTGGTCTCCAGCCACAGCAGCGTCCGCCAGCGGTCGCCCCAGCGCGCGGACGGCTCCGCGCTTATCGTGCCGGCGGCGCTGCCCCGCTCGTACGGGGCGAGCAGGAACTGTGCCTGGATCCCCTCGGCCATCCGCACCCAGGGCACGAACCCGAACGGCACGACGATCAGCAGCGGCATCCACGGCGCCCCGGGGTCTATGAACAGCCACAGGGCCAGCAGAAGCAGGGGCACGCACAGATGCAACCAGCGGGAATACGTCACCGGTTGAAGCGGAGCACGCAGGAGTCGGTACATGCCCTCATGGTCGCAGCGCCCGATCACCGGGCGTCTCCCCCGTACGGGGGAGACGGGACCCTCGCATGGGGGAGGGAGGGGGAGGGGGACGACGGCGAGTCTTGAGCCATGAACAGCATCGAGTTCCGCGAACTGACCAAGGCATACGGCGCCTCCCGCGCCGTCGACCACCTCACCTGCGATGTCCTGCCCGGGCGGGTCACCGGCTTCCTCGGACCCAACGGGGCGGGGAAGTCGACCACGATGCGCCTGCTGCTCGGCCTGGACCGCCCGACCTCGGGCACGGCCACCGTCGGCGGGGAGCGCTACCGCGACCTCCGGGACCCGCTGCGCCGGGTCGGAGCACTCCTGGACGCCCAGGCCGCGCACGGAGGGCGGACCGCGCGGGACCACCTCCGGATGCTCGCGGCGGCGGGCCGTATCCCGGAGAGCAGGGTGGAGGCCGTGATGGAGCAGACCGGCATCGCCCCGGTGGCCGGCCGGCGGATCAAGTCCTTCTCCCTCGGCATGCGCCAACGCCTGGGGATCGCCTCGGCCCTGCTGGGCGACCCGGAGGTCCTGCTCCTGGACGAGCCCACCAACGGCCTCGACCCGGAGGGCATCATCTGGATCCGCGAGCTGCTGCGTGACCTGGCCGCCGACGGCCGCACGGTCCTGGTCTCCAGCCACCTGATGTCGGAGACCGCGGCCTTCGCCGACCACCTGATCGTGCTCGGGCGGGGCCGGCTGCTGGCCGACACCTCGATGGAGGAGTTCATCGACGCCCGCAGCACCCCGCGGGTGCGGTTGCGCACCTCCGAGCCGGCCAGGCTCCGGGAGGCCCTGGCCCGGGAGGGGTTCGAGCTGACCGGCGCCGACGGCGGGCGCTGGACCGTCGAGGGCATACAGGCCGAGAAGCTCGGCCGACTCGCCGCCGGGGAGGGCGTCCCCGTGCTGGAACTCGCCGACGAGCGGGCCTCGCTGGAGCAGGCCTACCTCGATCTGACCGCCGAACACGCCCAGTTCGCCGCCACCCGCTGACCCCTCGCCCGAAGGAGGCTTCGCCATGAGCACCGCTCTGCCCACCCGCCCCGTCCTGTACTCGGAATGGATCAAGATACGGTCGCTGCGCGGCAGCTTCACGGCGCTGATCACGATCCTCGCCGCGACCGTCGGCATCCAGGCGCTGGCGGCCGCCGCGATAGGCCAGGCCGAGAGAGGCGCCCTGGGTGACGACCCGCTCTTCGCGGCCTACTACGGCATCCTGTGGGGCCAGATCGCCGCCATGGCCTTCGGTACGACCGCCCTGTCGGCCGAGTTCCAGAACGGCGCCCTGCGCACCTCGCTGGCGGCGGTGCCGAACCGCACCCGCTTCTACCTGTCGAAGATGGCGGTGATCGGCGGACTCGCCCTCGTCGTGGGCCAGGTCGCCGGCTTCCTCACCTTCATCGCAGGCCAGGCCTTCATGGGCTCCTCCGCCCTCCACCTCGGCGATCCCGGTACCTACCGCGCCATCGTCGGCAGCGGCCTCTACCTCACCCTGATCACCCTGTTCGCGGCCGGGCTGACCGCCTTGCTCCGCAGCGGAGCGCTCGTGCTGAGCCTGCTCATACCCTTCGTCCTGATGGTGTCCTTCATCGTCGGCGCGGCCACCGGCGGCGTGGCCGAGTTCCTGCCGGACCGGGCCGGACAGCTGGTGATGCACGGTGCGACGGGCGGCCACCTCGGGCCGTGGAGCGGACTGGGCGTCCTGGCCCTGTGGGCCGCGGCCGCGCTGACCGGCGGCTGGCTGGCGGTGCGGCGCAGGGCGGCCTGACGCAGGGCCAGTTGTCAGTGGTCCCCGGGATACTGACGGCATGACCACGGCAGAGCACCTCGACACGATCGACCGGCTCCGGGCCAGGGAGTTCCCGACCGGGACGGAGGTCCTCGGCGAGCAGCGCAGCGGCCCGGGGTACCACCTCGTCCAGCTCAGCCGGACCCGGGACTTCTGGGACGACGACGGGTCCGGCCGTCGGGAAGCCGAGGACCAGATCAGTGCCGAGTACGGGGCGCTGACCCAGGCGGTCGCCGACCGGTGGGGGGAGCCGCAGGTCTTCGCCCTGGGGTCGCTGCTCGCCCGCGGGCTCGATGGGGAGGGGATACCGGAGCCGTGGCTGGAGCTCAGCGGCATGACCGACCATGTGCACGTGTGGCGGGCCGGCGACCGGTGGCTGGTGGTGTGCGTGGCCCAGTGGGGCGGCGAACTGCCCCTGCTGCTGATGGCGGGCCTCACCGTCGTCGACCCGCCGTAGGCCGCGGGGCTCAGGAGGAGGCCGGGCCCTCGGCTGCCTCGCGGAGGCGGGCGAACTCCTCGGCCATGGTGGCGGCGGTCCAGTGGGCGTTGAGGCCGCTCGGGTTGGGCAGCACCCAGATGCGGGTGGCGCCGATGGTCCGCTCCTGGGGGCCGATGGCGGCCTTCCTCTCGCCGAAGGCGGTGCGGTACGCGGTGACCCCGACCACGGCCAGCCACTGGGGGCGCAGCCGTTCCACCTTGGCCGTCAGGATCCGGCCGCCCTCGCGGAACTCCTCGGCGCTCAGCTCGTCGGCGCGGGCGGTGGCCCGGGCGACGACGTTGGTGATGCCGAGGCGGTAGGAGAGCAGCTCCTCCTGCTCGGCGGGGGCCAGCCGGCGCGGGGTGAAGCCCGAGAGGTGCAGGACCGGCCAGAAGCGGTTGCCGGGGCGGGCGAAATGGTGGCCCGTCGCGGCGGAGAGCAGGCCGGGGTTGATCCCGCAGAACAGCACACGCAGACCGCCCGCGACCACGTCCGGGAGGACGCGGTCGCGGGCGGCTTCGAGCTCGTCGGGGGTCAGAGGATCGACCCGGGGACGTAACCGGCGGCTTCCGGGTGCTCCTTGGCGATGGCTTCGATACGGGATACCACGCTCGCGACCTGGTCGCCGGCGGCGCCCGTGAAGGACAGCTTGTCGGCCATCAGGGCGTCCAGCTGCGCGCGGTCCAGCGGCATCCGGTCGTCGGCCGCCAGCTTGTCGAGCAGCTCGTTGCGCTCGGCGCCCTGCTCGCGCATGGCCAGGGCGGAGGCGACGGCGTGCTCCTTGATGACCTCGTGCGCGGCCTCGCGGCCCACACCGGCGCGCACCGCGCCCATCAGAACCTTGGTGGTCGCGAGGAACGGCAGGTAGCGGTCCAGCTCGCGGGCCACGACGGCCGGGAAGGCGCCGAACTCGTCCAGGACGGTCAGGAAGGTCTCCAGCAGGCCGTCGAAGGCGAAGAAGGCGTCGGGCAGGGCCACGCGGCGGACGACGGAGCAGGAGACGTCGCCCTCGTTCCACTGGTCGCCGGCCAGCTCGCCCGTCATCGAGGCGTAGCCGCGCAGGATGACCATCAGGCCGTTCACGCGCTCGCAGGAGCGGGTGTTCATCTTGTGCGGCATCGCGGAGGAGCCGACCTGGCCGGGCTTGAAGCCCTCGGTGACCAGCTCGTGGCCGGCCATCAGGCGGATCGTCTTCGCGATCGACGAGGGGGCGGCGGCCAGCTGCACCAGGGCGGTGACCACGTCGTAGTCCAGCGACCGCGGGTAGACCTGGCCGACCGAGGTGAAGGCCTGGGCGAAGCCGAGGTGGGTGGCGATGCGCTGCTCCAGGTCGGCCAGCTTGGCGGCGTCCCCGCCCAGCAGGTCGAGCATGTCCTGGGCGGTGCCGACCGGGCCCTTGATCCCGCGCAGCGGGTAGCGCTCCAGCAGGTTCTCCAGGCGGTCGTAGGCGACCAGCAGCTCGTCGGCGGCGGTCGCGAAGCGCTTGCCCAGGGTGGTCGCCTGCGCGGCGACGTTGTGGGAGCGGCCGGCCATGACCAGCTCGGCGTGCTCGCCGGCCAGCTTGCCGAGGCGGGCCAGGACGGCGACGGTGCGGTCGCGGGCCAGCTCCAGCGAGAGCCGGATCTGCAGCTGCTCGACGTTCTCGGTCAGGTCGCGGGAGGTCATGCCCTTGTGGACGTGCTCGTGGCCGGCGAGGGCGTTGAACTCCTCGATACGGGCCTTCACGTCGTGCCGGGTGACCTTCTCGCGCTCGGCGATGGAGGCGAGGTCGACCGTCTCCAGGACGCGCTCGTAGTCGGCGAGGGCGGCGTCCGGGACCTCGATGCCGAGGTCCTTCTGGGCGCGCAGGACGGCGAGCCACAGCCGCCGCTCCAGCGTCACCTTGTACTCGGGGGACCACAGGACGGCGAGCTCCGCGGAGGCGTAGCGGCCGGCCAGGACATTGGGGATGCGGGGCTTGGCTGTCACGTGTAGGGATTCTACTGGGGCCGGAGCTGTGCGTTTGCGCAGGTGGGGGCACCGCCCGCAATTGTGGCTTGCTACAAGAGCGGCGGGGTGGCGTATGGCAGAAGCTCCGGCCGCTTCGGGGGGCGGCCGTCGCCCGAGGAGCGGCCCGTGAGCCGGCGGCCGATCCAGGGGAGCAGGTGCCGCTTCGCGAAGCGCAGGTCCTCGGTGCGCCGCACGCCCCAGCCCGGGGGAGAGGCGGCCGGCAGCGCCGCCGTCCAGTCCTCCTCGGCGGGCAGGCCCAGCGCCTGCCAGACGGCCTCCGCCACCCGGCGGTGCCCCTCGGCCGTCAGGTGCAGCCGGTCGGCGTCCCACAGGCGCGGATCCCCGAGCACCGGAGCCCCGTACAGGTCCACCAGCAGCGCGCCGTGGCGCGCGGCGAGCTCCTCCAGGATGCCGAAGAGCTCTTCCATGCGCGGCCGGAAACGTTCCATCACCGGACCGTGCCGGCCCGGCGAGCGCATCAGCACGAGCCGCTCGCAGGACGGGGCGAGCAGTTCCACGGCGGCCTCCAGGTGGCCCCGGACCCGCCCCATGTCCACCTTGGGCCGCAGCGCGTCGTTCAGGCCGCCCACCAGCGTCACCACGTCCGCGCCCATCGCCGCCGCGGCCGGTGCCTGGTCCTCGGCGATCTGCCCGATCAGCTTCCCGCGCACCGCGAGGTTCGCGTAGCGGAAGGCCGGCTCGCGGGCCGCGAGCCGGGTGGCGAGGAGGTCGGCCCAGCCCCGGTAGGAGCCGTCCGGGAGCAGGTCGGACATGCCCTCGGTGAAGGAGTCGCCGACCGCGACGAAACTGGTGTAAGACGCATTCATCCCCATGGCGCAGCGATGCTACCGCCTGGTACCCCGGCCCCGCAGGGCCGGGACCACCGCCCGCCCCGGGTCAGGCGGAGGCCGGCCTGCCGAAGAGCTCGCGCAGGACGTCCTCCATCGTCACCAGCCCCGTCATGGCCCCGTCCGCCCCGAGGACCGCCGCCAGATGGGTGCGGCTGGCCCGCATGGCCGTCAGCACGTCGTCCAGCGGGGTCTCCGCCCGCACCTGCGCGATCGGGCGCAGCGCGGACAGGGGGAAGGGCTCGCCCCGCTCCACCACGTCCAAGGCGTCCTTGACGTGCAGGTAGCCGAGGATCCGCCGCTGGCGGTCGACCACCGGGAAGCGGGAGTAACCCGACTCGGCGGACAGTCGTTCCAGCTCGGTGGCGGTGATGCCCTGCCGGGCCGTGACCACCCGGTCCACGGGCAGCACCACGTCCGCCACCGGCCGCCGCCCCAGCTCCAGGGCGTCGTGCAGCCGCTCGCTCGCCCGGTCGTCGATGAGCCCGGCGTCGCTGGAGTCCTTGACCATCCGGGCCAGCTCGTCGTCCGAGAAGGTGGCCGCGACCTCGTCCTTCGCGTCCACCCGCAGCAGCTTCAGCAGGGCGTTGGCGAAGGCGTTGATCGCGAAGATCACGGGCTTGAGCGCATGGGTCATGGCCACCAGCGGCGGGCCCAGCAGCAGCGCGGTGCGCACCGGCTCGGCCAGGGCCACGTTCTTCGGCACCATCTCGCCGAACAGCATGTGCAGGTACGTGGCCAGCGCGAGCGCGATCACGAAGGAGATCGCGTGCGTCACCCCGGACGGCACCCCGACGGCGTCGAGCAGCGGGCTCAGCAGGTGCGCGATGGCCGGCTCGGCCACCACGCCGAGCACCAGGGTGCACAGGGTGATGCCCAGCTGGGCGGCCGCCATCAGCGCGGACACGTGTTCCAGGCCCCACAGCACCGAGCGGGCCCGCCGGTCGCCCTGCTCGGCGTACGGCTCGATCTGGCTGCGCCGGACCGAGATCAGCGCGAACTCCGCGCCGACGAAGAAGGCGTTGACGACCAGGGTCGCCAGGCCGATCAGCAGCTGTATCGCGGTCATCGGTCCCCCTGCGCGCTCTCGTCGCCGGGCGTCTCGGCCGGTACGTGCAGCAGCACGCGCGCGGCGCGGCGGCCGCTCGCGTCCACCACGTCCAGGCGCCAGCCGTCCAGCTCCAGCCGGTCCCCGACGGCCGGGATCCGGCCCAGTTCGGTGGCTATCAGCCCGGCCAGGGTCTCGTACGGGCCCTCGGGCACCCGCAGTCCGATCCGCCGGAGCTGGTCGGTGCGCGCGGCTCCCTCGGCGGAGTACAGGGCCCGGCCGTACTCGTCCGTTCCGGCCGGTGCCAGGTCCGAGGTCTCGTGCGGGTCGTGCTCGTCGCGGACCTCGCCGACGACCTCCTCGACGATGTCCTCCAGGGTGGCCACGCCGGCCGTGCCGCCGTACTCGTCGATCACCACGGCCATCGTCTGCTTGCCGGACAGCCGGTCCAGCAGCCGGTCCACGGTCAGCGACTCCGGTACGAGGAGGGGCTCGCGCAGCAGCTGCGACACCGGGTGGCGGTGGCGCTCCTCGGCGGGCAGGGCCAGGACGTCCTTGATGTGGACCGTCCCGACGACGGTGTCGAGGCTGCCCCGGTAGACCGGGAAGCGCGACAGGCCGGTGGCCATCGTCGCGTTCGCCACGTCCTCGGCGGTGGTCTGCACGTCGAGCGCGGTCACCTGCACGCGCGGGGTCATCACGTTCTCGGCGGTCAGGTCGGCCAGGTTCAGGGTCCGGACGAAGAGTTCCGCCGTGTCCTTCTCCAGCGCGCCGGCCTTCGCCGAGTGCCGGGCCAGGGCCACCAGCTCCTGGGGGGTGCGAGCGGAGGCCAGCTCCTCGGCGGGTTCCATCCCGAGCCGCCGGACCAGGTGGTTGGCGGTGGTGTTGAGGTGGCTGATCAGCGGCCTGAAGGTGCGGCTGAAGACCCGTTGCACGGTCGCCACCCGCCTTGCGATGGCCAGCGGTGAGGAGATCGCCCAGTTCTTGGGGACCAGCTCGCCGACGACCATCAGCACCACCGTCGAGAGGACGGTGCCGAGCGCCAGGGCGGTGGAGGAGGCGGCCGAAGCGGACAGGCCCATCGCCTTGAAGGGCCCCGTGAGCAGGGCGGCGATCGAAGGCTTGGAGATCATGCCGATGACCAGGCCGGTCACGGTGATGCCCAGCTGGGCGCCGGAGAGCTGGAAGGTCAGGCTGCGGACGGCCGCCAGGGCGCTTTCCGCGCCGCGCTCGCCGCGCTCGACGGCCCGTTCGAGCTCGCTGCGCTCGATGGTGGTCAGTGAGAACTCGGCCGCGACGAAGACTCCACAGGCAAGGCAGAGCAGCAGCGCCACGACGAGCAGGAGCACTTCGGTCATCGGTCGATCACCTCCGTCCCATGATCGGCCAGGGGGACGGGTGTCGCGCGATGTCGCGTGCGCGTGCGGGAATGCCGGGGACTGGGAGGCTCGCCCATGGGCGGACGCTCACACCTTTCGGTCGGGAGGGATCGGAAGGCTTCCGAGGGGCTCCGGGAGGGGCCCCTTGCCCACATGGTAAAGGAAAGGCAAAGGGATGGCTCCTCCTTTTGGCCGAGTATGCGCGGGCGGCGGGACCGCCGCACGGGCGCACGGGTGCGGGGGCGCGGCCGGGGGCGGCCCGGGGGGATCCGGACCCGCCGGGCCACACCGCTCGGCGGGGGAGAAGGGATTTCCGGCCACCCGCCACAGCGCCGAACCGTTTATTCCGGGAATATTGGCCCGATATCGCTCCCGCCGGGACGTCGCGATTATCTCGGAGCCGGATATCCGGAACGTTTCGGCGGCTTGGATGCGACCGGTCGCACGCATCAAGAAAAGGAATGAATTCCTGCCCGGTGATGGGGTGCGTGAGGGGCAGTGTGCAGGTGGGGGCGATGGTCGGTGATCATCGGATGATCCGTGGACTGGGCGTTTCAGGTGAACGGACAAGCGGGTTTCATCGGCCGGCCGGCGATCGCTGATATCAATTTCCCTGCGCCCGGACCGCACCGAATAACCCCTCATTCCGGTCGTGTGCCTACTGCGCCGGCCTGCATCGAGAATGGAATCCGCATCATGGGAACCGCCTTCCGCAAGACCGTCGCCCTCGCCGCGCTGGCCCTGACCGCCTCCCTCCTGCCGGCCGGCCAGGCCGGGGCGGCGAGCACCGTCCAGCAGGCCGCCGTCCCCGGCCGCTACTGCCTCGCCAACGCCTGGGGCACCCCGAACATCTCCTCCAAGCCGTGCGACTCCGCGGACCAGGGGCAGCACTGGACCCTGTCGGGCAACCAGATCTCCCTCACCAACGCGCGCGGCTACTGTCTGGCCAACAGCTGGGGGACCGCGCAGGTCACCACGAAGCCCTGCAACCCCAACGACCAGGGGCAGTACTGGAACGTCTCGGGCCAGCAGATCTCCCTCTCCCTCGCCCCGGCCTACTGCTTCGCCAACGCGTGGGGGACCCCGAACGTCTCCACGAAGCCGTGCGACTCCGCGGACCAGGGACAGAAGTGGGTGCTCTTCAACGACCAGATCAGCCTGGCGCTCGCCTGATCGGCCCCCGTCGTCGCGGCCCCCGCTCCCCGAGCGGGGGCCGCTCCGCGTGCGCGGCGAGTCCGTCCGGCGGCGCGCTAGTCGTCGGAGCGGCGGGCCGTGCCGATGACGCAGTACGAGGTGGGGAGGGACGGGCCGCGCTCGGGCAGGCGGAACGAACGGTGCGAGGTGATCCGGAAGCCGGCCGCCTCGATCGCGGCGAGCGGGTCGCGGGCGGTGTGGCAGCCCCCGAACAGGCGCGGCCAGACCGTCCGGTCGAGGGCCCGCTGCACGGAGGCCATCCCGGGGCCGGGGGCGATCCCGTGCTCCAGGAACCGCAGTTCGGCGCCCGGGCGCAGTACCCGGTGCAGCTCGCTGAGGGCGCGCGGGAGGTTCCGTACGGTGCACAGCACCAGCGAGGCGACGGCGACGTCGAACGCCTCGCTCTTGACGGGGAGGGCCTCGGCGACACCCGGTACGAGGTCCACCGGCACCTCGGCGCGCAGGGCGGCGGCCGCCGCCAGCCGGCGCAGGGTGCGCTCCGGCTCCACGGCGACGACCTCGGAGACGGCGCGCGGGTAGTGCGCGAAGTTCAGGCCGTTGCCCGCGCCGATCTCGATGACGCGGCCGGACACCCCGTGCAGGAGCTCCTCGCGCAGCGCGCCGATCCCGGCACGGGTCTCGGCGGCGGTGCTGGCACGGGCGTAGAAACGGGCGAACCAGGGGTGGTGGACCGGATCGGGGGCATGGGCGGGCATGGCGGCCTCCGGACGCGGATCGGGGGCTTGACGGGGACACACGGGCGCGCGCGTGCCCTCCGGGGCGTGTTCCCCGTCCGGCCCGGCGATGAAACCGGACCGGACCCGGTTGCGGTGGCCCCTGCCCCGTCCGGTCCCGGGGGCGGACCCGCGCCTCAAACGCCGGCGGGGTTGGAAGGGCCCGGGGATCGGGAGCGGTTAGGCCGGCCAGGTGGAGGTGAAGGTTTTCGCCGACCAGGTGCCGTCCAGGGGCGGGGCCAGCCAGGTCGGGGCGGTTTTCCGGAAGGTGGCGGGGGGAAGGGTGCCCGCGCGTTCCGGGACGGCGCCCAGCAGGGGCAGGCCGGAGACCTTCGGGAGGTCGGCCAGGTTGCAGCGGGAGGCCAGGTCGGGGGAGGCCGGCCAGCTGCCCACCACCACGCCGAGCCCGCGCAGCCCCCTCGCGGTCAGGGCCTCCGCCGTCAGGGCCGTCGAGTTGAGCGTCCCGAGTCCCGCCGGGGCGACCAGCAGGACCGGCGCCTCCAGCAGCCGCGCCGCGTCGGCCAGGGTGTGGCCCTCCTCGTCGAAGCGGACCAGCAGCCCGCCCGCGCCCTCCACCAGCACCAGGTCGTGCGTCCCGGCCAGCGCGGCGGCCGCCTCCGCGATCCGCGCCGGGGCCAGCGTCGCCAGCCCGGAGCGCCGTGCGGCGATGTCCGGGGCCAGCGGCTCGGGGTAGCGGGCCAGTTCGCGCGCGGTCACGGCCGGGCCGGCGAGGCGTACGGCCTCGGCCGCGTCCCCCGGCTCGTCCGGACCCACCCCGGTCTGGGCCGGCTTCAGCACCGCCACCGAGCGCCCGGCGGCCACGGCGGCCGCCGCGATCGCCGAGGTGACCACCGTCTTGCCGATTTCCGTGCCCGTACCGGACACGACGATCACGGACATCTCAGCCCTCCCGGGCCGCGGCGACGGCCGCGCGGCAGATACGGGCGACGTCGGCGTCGCCGGTGACGAACGGGGGCATCGTGTAGATCAGGTCGCGGAACGGGCGCAGCCACACGCCCTCCCGGACCGCGGCCCGGGTGGCGGCCCACACGTCGACCGGATGGTCGAGCTGGATCACGCCGATCGCGCCCAGCACCCGTACGTCCTTGACCCCCGGCTGTCCGGCGGCCTCCGCGAGGCCCTCGCGCAGGCCGGCCTCGATCCGCTTGACCTCCCCGGCCCAGTCCTGGGCGAGCAGCAGGTCGACGGAGGCGAGCGCCACCGCTGTCGCGAGGGGGTTGCCCATGAAGGTGGGGCCGTGCGCGAGCACCGGGACGTCGCCCCGGGAGATGCCGTCGGCGACCCGCTCGGTGCAGAGGGTGGCGGCGAGCGTGAGGTAGCCGCCGGTCAGGGACTTGCCCAGGCACATCACGTCCGGGGTGATGCCCGCGTGGTCGGCGGCGAAGAGCGCTCCGGTGCGGCCGAAGCCCGTAGCGATCTCGTCGAGGATCAGCAGCACCCCGTACTCGTCGCACAGCTCGCGCAGCACCCGCAGGTAGCCCGGGTGGTGGAAGCGCATGCCGCCCGCGCCCTGCACCACCGGCTCCACGATCACCGCGGCCAGCTCGTCCGCGTGCGCGGCGACCAGGGAGCGCAGGTGGGCGGTGTATTCCGGGTCCACGGGGGTGTCGAAGCCCCCGGGCGGCGCGTCCGCGAACACCTGCTTCGGCAGGTGGCCCTGCCACAGCTCGTGCATGCCGCCCTCGGGATCGCAGACGGCCATCGGCTGCCAGGTGTCGCCGTGGTAGCCGCCGCGCCAGGTCAGCAGCCGGGTCTTGCCCGTGCGGCCCAGCGAACGCCAGTACTGCAGGCACATCTTGACGGCGACCTCGACCGACACCGAGCCGGAGTCGGCGAGGAAGACGTGCTCCAGCCCGGCCGGGGTGATCTCGACGAGCCGGGCCGCCAGCCGGACGGCGGGCTCATGGGTGAGCCCGCCGAACATCACGTGTGACATCCGGCCGAGCTGGGCGGTGGCGGCCTCGTTCAGCGCCGGGTGGTTGTAGCCGTGGATGGCCGACCACCAGGAGGACATGCCGTCGACCAGCTCCTCCTGCCCCTGCGCCGGGGCGGCGAGCCGCAGCCGGACCCCCGAGGCGGAGGAGACCACGAGGGTCTCCTGCCGCCCGGGCATCGGGCCGTACGGGTGCCAGACGTGCTGCCGGTCCAGGGCCAGCAGGCCGGCCGTGGCGGAGGCGGGGTCGAGCGGGTCGTGCAGGGGGTACGGGTCACGCATTGGGAGCGAGATCCGTTCCCGCGCCACGGCGGCGTACCGCCACCAGGTCCGGGCGCACCTCGCCCGGTTCGGCCTGCGCGGGAGCCTCGTCCCGGGCCTCCGCGGCCGCCGGTGCCCCGGCGCCGTGGCCGGAGCAGCCGCCGCAGGCGGACCCGCAGCCGGGGGCCTCCGCGTCCGCGGCCGGCCCGCAGCCGCCGCCGGCCGAGCCGCACACACCGCCCGCGTGGGCCTCGGCAGCGGCCTCGGCGGCGTGCGCTCGGTGCGCGGGCAGGGTGGTGGTACCGGCGCCCTCCACCTCGAAGCCGGCGTCCGCGATCATGTCGAGGTCGGCCTGGCCGGCCTGGCCCTCACTGGTGAGGTAGTCGCCCAGGAAGATGGAGTTGGCCACGTGCAGCGCGAGCGGCTGCATCGAGCGCAGGTGCACCTCGCGGCCGCCGGCGATCCGGACCTCCACGTCGGGGCAGACGAACCGGACCATCGACAGGATCCGCAGGCAGCGCTGCGGGGTGAGGTTCCACTCCTTGGCCAGCGGGGTGCCCTCGAACGGGATCAGGAAGTTGACCGGCACCGAGTCCGAGTCCAGCTCGCGCAGCGAGAAGACGACGTCGACCAGGTCCTCGTCGCTCTCGCCCATGCCGGCGATCAGGCCGGAGCAGGCCGACAGGCCCGCCGCGTGCGCCTTCTGCACGGTGTCGACGCGGTCCGCGTACGTGTGCGTCTTGGTGATCTGCCCGTACGTGGCCTCGGAGGTGTTGAGGTTGTGGTTGTAGGCATCCGCACCCGCGTCGCGCAGCTTCTCGGCCTGGCCGTCGGAGAGCAGACCCAGGCAGGCGCAGACCTCCACGCCCTCGTTCTGCTCCTTGATGGCGGCGATCGTCTCGCCGACGCGGGCCACGTCACGGTCGGTCGGACCGCGCCCGCTCGCCACGAGGCAGACCCGCTTGGCGCCGCCGGCGACGCCCGCGGCGGCGGCCTGGGAGGCCTCGTCCGGCTTCAGCCAGGTGTACTTGAGGATCTCGGCCTTCGAGCCCAGGCGCTGGGAGCAGTACGAGCAGTCCTCGGGGCACAGCCCCGACTTCAGGTTGACCAGGTAGTTCAGCTTGACGCGACGCCCGAACCACTGGCGGCGCACCTTGCCGGCCGCGGCCACCACGTCGAGCAGTTCGTCGTCGGAGGTCGCCAGAACGGCAAGCGCCTCTTCGCGGGTCGGCAGCTCGCGCCGCAGTCCCTTTTCCACCAGGGTGTTCAGCAGGTCCATGCGCCTGATCCTGTCCCACGCGACCACTCCCGGCCAAGGAGAGATCGGACAACATGGCCTGAAGGGAGTGTGTGGATCGCCACACCGGCCCCTCGGGTCACGGGCGGATAGGGTCGAGCAGATCTGTCGACTGCCGACAAAACGCGAGACACATCGCGAGACGCGACGCGAGGACCGCCGATGACCCAGCCCACCCCGGAACCCGAGGACGTCTTCGCCTGGATCGACGGCGCGGAGCGGTGGCGCGAGGAGGCGGGCCTGGTACGGACCCTGCGCCCGCGCCCCGCCGACTCGCCGCTCCTGGACCTGGCGAGCAACGACTACCTCGGCCTCTCCCGGCACCCCGAGACCGTGCGCGGCGCCTGCGCGGCGGCGGAGCGCTGGGGCGCGGGCGCCACGGGATCGCGGCTGGTCACGGGCACCACCGAGCTGCACGCCGAACTGGAGCGGGAGCTGGCCGATTTCGCCGGTTTCGAGGCGGCCCTGGTGCTTTCCTCCGGGTATGCCGCGAACCTCGCCGCCGTGACCGCGCTGAGCGACCGGGGCGGCCTGGTCGTCTCCGACGCCGGTAACCACGCCTCGATCGTCGACGGCTGCCGGCTTTCGCGCGCGGAGGTCGCGGTGACCCCGCACGCCGACCCGGAGCAGGTCCGCAAGACCCTGGCCGCGCACGAGGGCCGGGCCCTGCTGGTGAGCGACTCGGTGTTCTCCGTCGACGGGGACGCCGCCCCGCTCGCCGCGTACGCCGCCGCCTGCCGCGAGGCCGGCGCGGCGCTGGTCGTGGACGACGCGCACGGGCTCGGGGTGCTGGGCGAGGGGGGCCGGGGCGCCCTGTACGCCGCCGGGCTGGCGGGCGCGCCCGGGGTGGTCGCGACGATGACCCTCTCGAAGTCGCTGGGCAGCCAGGGCGGAGCGGTGCTCGGGCCGGCCAAGGTGATCCGGCACCTGGTCAACACCGCCCGCGCGTTCATCTTCGACACCGGCCTCGCCCCGGCCGCCGCGGGCGCGGCGGGGCGGGCGGAGGCGCGGACGGCGGGGTGGTCGATCAGCCCCGGCGGCGGGGGGTTGACGCCCCGCTGCGCCGCCCGGTCGATCTCGGCGACGCTCTCCGC